>CBFHWX010000005.1:0-50606 GCA_965659445.1 Limisphaerales bacterium
TGGTGCTCCTGCTGGGGTTGGCGCTCACTCAAGTGGGTGGGTTGGGAAATGCCACGCGGGAATTGTCCCGTCAAGTTCCGCCTCAGGATGGTAATGCCACGCTGGAATTCAAGGTGGCAGTGACTGAAAAAACCACTATCCCGAAAGGAGCGTGGCTGGAATTGTCGGCGGAAGACAATCGCATATCGTTCTTGAGGCTCAAGCAGGACGCAGTATTTTCAGCAGGTGACACGCAGGCGGAAGTAGTGCCGGTAATTCTCTTGCGAACGGCGTTACAAAATGAAACGGAACTGAAGTCTATTCGCGCACAGTTGGATACATCGCTTGATATAAGCGTGGCCGACTTGGATGTGGCCGGTTACCAATACGGCGAGGGCAAGCCGGGCGTGTACGTGAGCGCGCCTGGGCCATCCAAGGATAATGGCATGGGTTTTCTGCCGTTGATGCTGGCTGTGAGCTTCTTCTGTTTTTGGCCGTTCGCAGGCTCGGCGCAACCGAGCTACATGGCCCGGCAAATGGCCTTCAAAGATATCCCGACTCTACGGCATTCGATTGTCTTCGTTATGGTGTATTTTTCACTGATTTATTTTCCATTAATAATCATCTTTACATGTGGGCGCGTGATGCTGCCGGGTTGGGAAATAGATGCGGACCGCATCATGCCCGAGATGGCTGCGCACCTCACTGCCAACGCTGGAGTGCCATGGTTGGCAGGGTTGCTGATGGCCGCGCCGTTTGCAGCCGTGATGAGCAGTGTGGATAGTTTCCTACTGCTGGTTTCCGGCAGCGTGGTGCGTGACGTGTATCAACAGAAATACCCGAAAGCCAGTGAGGCCCAAATGAAGAAAGTGACCTATTACACGACTGTGGCCGTTGGTGTGCTGGCGATGTTGGCAGTGCTGAATCCGCCCCAGTTTTTGCAGGATCTCATTGTGTTTGGCTCAGGCGGCTTGGGGGCGAGTTTTCTGATGCCGGTGATCCTCACGCTTTACTGGCCGCGACTTACACCGGGGGCAACGGTCGCGGGCATGATCACGGGTGGTGGAATGATGGCTGTATTTTATGTGATTGGCTATTTCGTGAACGGAAAGTTCAGTGGGTATGATCCTCTCAGTTTGCATCCGTTTATCTGGTCGGTGGCGGCATCGGCACTGGTGATGTTTGTGGTTGGGAAAAATTCAAAGCCAACGGATCCAAAATTAGTGGAGAAGTATTTCGGCAAGCTTGGCACAAGGGAGAAAGTGTTGTAGGGTCATTCAGTGAATCGAATTCCGGCCATATTGTTTTTGATTGCGACCGCTCTGCACTTGTGCGCGGCCGATCATGTTGTGTGGTATCCCAAGGCACAGACGTTCGACCTTGAGGTCCGGAACATGCCTGTGGAAAAATTCCTTGGAATGGTGAAGGCGGAAACCGGTTGGGAGGTGATGATTGAACCTGGCTTGAATCGCGTGGTGGGAGGAAAATTTAGGAATAAACCGGTATCGGATGCGATGAGCTTGCTTCTGGGTCGGACACGATTTGCCTTATTGCCGCGTGTAGGAGGAGGCACACGTTTAATGGTGTATTCGGGTAACTTGAAGTCTGCTACAAGGCAAGTAGGTGAAGTTTTACTAGAGCCTTTTGGGGAAAGTCTGAATGATATTCCGAATGTTGATGATGGACGGTTGGTGACGCTGCAGGTAAAGGTGCATTATCTAAAGAGCCAATTTCCCGCCATCAACGCTGATCACAAACTCACCAACCTCAGGCCGTTGTTGTCAGGATCCAATGAGATTTGGCGGCAGGCTGGAATCCGGTTCTCCATGGATATTCCTAAATCCATGCGTCCGGTCAACCGCGATGCCGAGAAAACGTATGCCGATCTGTTTAAGCCGGAATTAACCGCTCGAGTGATTAACCAGTTTCTGGCAAAGGCAATCTATGGAATGCTCCCCGATCTGCCTGACCGCGGGAAAGTCATTCACATCGTGGTGGTACACACAATCCCGCAGGGTTATGGTGCAATGTATCTGCCGGCGAAGGGGTTGGTTCTGATGCCTGAGGTAAAGTATGCCAAGCTGATTTCCGAGGATGGTGTGTGGAAAAATGGGTCAGATCATTTCTTTATGCAAAGTAATATCTTGGCGCATGAGCTAGGCCACGCGCTTTCACTTAGGCATGTGGTTACTCAGGGCAACTTAATGATTGATGGAACCTTGCGTGAAGGGAGTGGTGTGGGGCCGGGCATTTTACTCACCGAACAGCAAATTGTAGCCGCGCGGAAGCAAGCTTTTACCGGTGGGCCTTATGTCCCAGGAATTAATCCCAAAAAAGTGTCCAAGCCTGAGGATTGATTTTCAAATCACCTGATGGTAACGTCCTCCAACAAGATGGAAGATCCTTTGCTCCAAGCGTTGAGTGAAAATAGTGATGACCTAGTTGCGGCGCTGAAAACAATCGCGCGTACTGAAATCTGCGTCATCATTACTGATGGAGTTATTGTGGGATTGAATCTGGATGGGTCCAAAATCACTGATGCAGGCTTAAGTAAGCTGGCAACCCTGGATAAAATGCGCTGGATTGGATTGGCGCGTTCCGAGGTAACTGATGCCGGCGTGAAGAAGCTTCGCAAAGCGCTTCCGGATTGCAATGTGTTGTATTAGGTAAAGCTTAATTTTCCGAATCGATCCGAAAATGTAAATGGTCGGTGCCTAATTCTATTTGTTCACTGACTTTGATCTTCACTTTAAACCCTTTCCATGGATCAGGTTTGTGTGGTAGACACGAAGCAATAGGTTTTGCTTGATGCCCATCTTTATTACTAGAGAGGAAGAATCCTCAGGGCCCTATACCTTTGACGAAGTGCGTGAGTTGCTAGCAGAGGGCTTGTTGTTACCGACTGACCTGGCTTGGCATGAGGGGTTGGAGCAATGGATTTCACTGTCGGAATTGGTGGGGCAATCCGCTGTGCCTGAATCTGTACCACTACCTTCTGTTTCGACAGTGGTGGAGTCGGTTCCTACGAAACAAGTGTCGAGGGTAAAGGTTGTTAAGCTACGTTTCCGTAAAGAACTCTTGATTGGTATTTACGCGGGGATGGGGGTGCTGGTGATTGCCGGAGTAGTATGGTTTGGCTTCTTACGGCCTGATGGCCTGAATCGGGAAGAGCTAAGTGTTGCCCACGTCGGGGAACCTAAGGAAAACAAATCCTCCAAGCTGGGACCATCCAAGACCAACACAGCTGTGGTTCTGTTGAATCCTCGACCGGTGGAAACCAATGTTCCGGTGAATCCTCGACCGGTGGAAACCAATGCCCCGGTGGTTCTGTTGAATCCTCGACCGGTGGAAACCAATGCCCCGGTGGTTCCGGTGAATCCTCGACCGGTGGAAACCAATGCTACTGCGGGTCCAATTAATCAAGCAGAGAATAAACCTCCGCCGACAATCCCAAATTATTTGGCGATGATCAGAAGCCACGATGCGAGTTTAGATTTCTATGTAATAGATATAGGCTCGGATAGAGGTCTTAAGAAAGGTCAGAAGTTGACTGTTTTCCGGGATGGCAAGAACATTGGGGAAATTGAAGTCACTCGCGTTAATCCGGCAGTTTCTATCGCTGTGTCGACATTGCCGAAGGTCTCATCTCCATTCAAAATTGGGGACAAGGTTAGGTGAATTTGGATACGTCTTTAATCATGTTCTCCCAGAAGAAAGTTGCTGATTCCGAGAGTGAATAGTTATTTTAGAGCTAAATTTTAGAAGAGCCCGAGCTTCAACTCTGAGGTCCATCCGGGCGAATATCCTCAATCACAGGTTTGGCGATAAACTCTGCCACTTGCACCTTTGCGTTGGTTATTTGCTCTTCAGTCATGTCTTTAATGATAGTCTCTAGAAATTTCTCTGCGCCTTTGTGTCCGTTTCCAGCGGCTACCGCCAACCATTTGTATGCGGCCACCATTCCCTTTTCCCCCGAGACACCACTGGCCAAAAGCAGCGCGAGCTGGATTTGGCCGACCGAAAGTCCTTGTTCAGCCGCTCGACCGTACCATTCCGCTGACTTAACGTAGTCTTTGTTGACCCCAACCCCTTTCTCTAGCATCCATGCGTAAGCCGCCTGCGCATAGGCGTTACCCTTTTCTGCTGCTTTGAGCATCAACACCGAAGCAGCGATCGGGTCGGCTGCCATTCCTCGACCATCGCGGAGCATGCAGGCCAGGTTATACATGGCCATGGAGTAGCCATTGTCCGCAGCCAACTTGTAATACCTTACCGCAAATGGATAATTCTGAGGGACACTCGTGCCCTTTTCAAAAATCCACGCCACAGCGTTCATTGAAAGCACATTACCTGCTTCCAGTGCCTTTTCGTAGTGGTTCATGGCCTTCCGGATATCCGTCTTCACTCCCAGCCCACGTTCATACATGACGCCCAGATTGTGGTGGGCGTGGTGGTTGCCGGCCGCGGCGGCCTTGCGAAACCATCTGGTTGCCTCGTAAGGATCAGCTCGGGTGCCCTTGCCTTCGCGGTAAAGCACACCCAGATTATTTTGCGCCATGGCGTGTCCGGCATCCATCACGCCGGTCTTTGGATTCCGCATCTCCGTTGCCGCCTCGGTATATAGTCTCAGTGCCTGTGGGTAATCCAATGCCACGCCGTAACCGCGTTCGTACAGCCAGGCGAGATTCGTTTTTGCATGGCGATTTCCCAGTTGCCCCGCGGATCGGAACAACGTCGAGGCTGCCTTGAAATCCTGAGTCACACCACGACCGTCGCGGTACAGGCATCCAAGGTTATTATGCGCCATTGAAAGCCCGCCTTGTTCACCGGCCAGACGGTACCAACTCGCCGCTTCACGGGGATTCTGCTTCACTCCTGTGCCCGTGTCGTAACGCCAGCCTAGGTGTACCATGGCAAAATAATCATTGAGTTCCGCGCGCTCGTGCAACTCCTCAATCGGCGTCTTGGCAAAAGGAGATTCAATGGGTGTGCGCCAGTCCGTGGGATCGGTTGACTCGCAGGAGTTCAGCACCAAGACCACTGGCATAGCCAACGTCAAGCCGCGCATCCACGCTGAATATCGGGTTCCTTCCTCCACTGTAAGTATTTTGTCAAGGCATGGCTGTTTAGCAAGCGAGAGTCATTCACAGTGGAGCGCATTGATCCTTCAGTCATTTTGTGGCAGACTCGCCGCATGGGGAATTCCTTTGGTGAATTATTTCAGATAACCACATGGGGCGAAAGTCACGGGGCCGGCGTAGGCGTGGTCATTGATGGCTGTCCGCCGCGCATCTCATTGTCTGAAAAAGACATCCAGCCGGATCTTGATAGGCGCCGTCCTGGTCAATCACGAATCACTACTCAACGTAAAGAGGCCGATCGCGTACAGATACTTTCGGGTACCTTTAAGGGAAAAACGCTTGGCACCCCCATCTCTATGATTGTGACCAACGCCGATCAACGGCCCGAGGCGTACACTGAGATGGAAACCAAATATCGACCGAGCCATGCCGATTACACCTATGACGCCAAGTACGGCATCCGCGCCTGGCCCGGCGGCGGCCGCACCAGCGCGCGAGAAACCATTGGTCGTGTGGCAGCTGGGGCGGTGGCCAAGAAGATTCTGAAAAAACAGTTTGGCGTTGAGGTTTTAGCCTGTGTGGAGCAGGTGCAAAAGATTGTGGCAAAGATCAACCCGGACAAGTTCACCCTTAAACAAATCGAGGCAAACATCGTCCGTTGCCCTGACAGGGCGAAGGCTGAGAAAATGATCCGGCTCATTGAGCGCATGCGCAAGGCGGGTGACAGCGTGGGCGGCGTGTTGCTTGGTGTGGCGCGTGGTGTGCCAGTTGGCTGGGGCGAGCCGGTGTTTGACCGGCTTGAGGCGGATCTGGCCAAGGCCATGCTTAGTCTTCCTGCCTCCAAGGGCTTTGAGATTGGCTCGGGCTTTGGTGGAATTGCCTTGAAGGGAAGCGAGCACAATGACCCCTTCAGAATGCGCGGAGGCAAGGTGCGGACCACAAGTAATCGTTCCGGTGGAGTACAGGGCGGCATTACCAACGGCGAGACCATCTATTTTCGAACAGTATTCAAACCAACTGGGACCATCCTCCAGCAGCAGAACACGGTGAGCGCGAAGGGTAAGAATGTGAAACTCAAGGCTCGTGGCCGGCACGACCCATGTGTATTGCCGCGCGCGGTGCCCATGGTCGAGGCCATGACCGCGCTGGTATTGGTGGATCACGCCCTGCGTTTTCGCGCGCAATGCGGTGAATCTTAAAATAACTATTAAGCCATCCTCGCTGGTGGTGATATCAATGGTGCCGCTTGTGCCACTGAAACTATAACTTAACTTTCAGCCATCGCTTGCTTTGTAGTCGTTGAGGCTTTTCGTTCGTATGATCATGTTGCCCGCTCAAATGGTGAGTGGTTCCTTCGTAGGGATGGTAGTAACCCATGTGTATTCGGTTTACAGGCGAATGCGTGGTGGTAGGTTTGGCGCATGGAACCGGAAACCGAGGCAGCCATAGCCAAAGCTGAAGCCGAACAGGATGAAGCCATAAAACGAGTCGAATTGGAATGTGAACGAGCGGTGATGTTGCTTACCTCCAAAAGGGATAAGGAATTGCTGCGCTCCCACCACGAAAGCGAGGCGGCCATTGAACAAGCCAAAGTAGAACACAAAGGAGACTCAGCCAAACTCAAAGCAGCGATGACCAAAATTTGGCAACATGCCAAAGAAGCCATGGAACAAGCCGAAGTGGATTGTAATCGAGAGTGCGGGTTGCTCGAGCAAGCTAAGGAAGCAGAAGTGATACGCTTGGCAACGGAATACATGGAATTACGGAAGGTCTACGAAGCCAAAGACAAAGCCAAAGCTGAGTCTCGCAGTGCGCGATGGGGCCGAACAACGGAAACATAATCACCGCCACATATTCACAAACCCGCCGCCTCCCTAATCACTTCCGCGAAGTCGCAAAACCACTGCGCGGCGTCATATTCCGAGCGTGGTAAATAAGCTTATCCTGCAGGGGATAATCGGCCCCACCACCAGTCCCATAGTTCGTAGCCACCAAAGACCCATACAACCGCTGCTAGGGCAATGTAGGGGCCGTAGGGGATGATATTGGCATTGTCCTTGCGATTGGCCATGAGCAGCACGCCCGCCACCGCACCTACCATCGCGCTGGCCATCAGTGTGAAGAGGGTTGCCTGCCAGCCAAGAAATGCGCCAATGGCCGCCATGAATTTCACATCGCCAAAGCCCATTGCCTCACGGGGAACGACGACTTCTTCCGTGAAAACCTCCAGGTGTGGCACTTTATCAGCGGCAAATTTTTCCTTGCCTATTTTCAGTGTGCCACCGGTAAGGGAAACGGGCTGATCCCAGTAGCAGCGGTCCACTAGCTCGGCGCGTTCGGCGTACAGCATCACTGTGTCCTCCTCGCGATAAAAAATATCTTCATATGGCAGTATGGTGACTTCCTTCCCCGCTTCGTTTTCCATATGCATGGCGTGGGGTGCAAAAGTGACACGTACGGGTTCTTCTGAGGAATAAGTCTGTTTGCCAAACAACGCCTTTCCGAGTCGCACCACGGCATACACCACCGCCCCGCCGCAGGCCATGCCCATAAGGCTAAGCAGCAGTGCGTGGAATCGGCCGATTTCTTCACCTAGGTTTGGGACGCTGAACAACCATAAGTTGACCTTGCCGATATTCTCGCCGAGATAGGCCTCGTGCAATTGAGGGGCAGCGATGGAAAACAGGACGCCGGCAATCATGCCGCCCTTGGTGAGCTCGTCCGGGATAATGAAGTGGTCTAAGTCAATAAAGGTGGAGGCGATCAGGCCTCCGAGTAAGGTGACCAGTGCCAAGGTCACGAGTGCGGCGTAAAATGGATGCGTAATGAACGGCTCGGGGATATTTACGAACCTCAGATTCACTTGCAGCCACGCGCCGAGGAAGGCAAGGCCAGTGAGTAGTTCCACCAGAAAATAGCGGATTGAGATAGGTTTTCTGCATTTGGCGCATTTGCCACGCTGCCACAGCCAGCCAATGAGGGGGATGTTCAGGTACCATGGAATGGTGTATTCACATTTTGGACAGTGCGAAGGTGGGTTGACCACGCTCATTCCCAGCGGCAGTCGATAGATGACCACGTTCAGAAAACTGCCGACGACGGAGCCGAACATGAAAAAGATGGCCGAGAAGAGCGTCAGCGGATTGCTGAGCCAAATGATGAAATCACTCATAGACGTTCTCCTCGAGCGCGGCGCGCATGACGTCGATAGGGGCGGTTTGTCCGCTCCAGATCTCCAGCGCTTTAGCGCCTTGATGTAGAAGCATGCCGAGGCCATTGGCAGTTTTGCAGTCGGAAGCCTTGGCAGCGGCCAGTAGCGGTGTCTCGGTTGGCTTGTATATCATGTCGTACACCGCGCGCGATTGGTTCAAAGCGAAGGTGCTTGTGTCAAGTGGCAAAGGATCGTCTTGCTGTAGGCCCAGTGAGGTTGAATTGAGCACAAGATCGACCTCGTTTTGTGGATATCCGACATGGGTTTCCACGGCGGGGAAGCGTTGCCCAATCTCGAAAGCTATGGCCTCGGCCTTGCTTTTTGTGCGGTTGACAAGAAATAAACGTTTCACGCCGGTGGCAGCAATCTTCATGGCCGCGACGCGGCCAGCTCCGCCGGCTCCGAGCAATAAAATATCCTCACCGCGGACTTCCATTCCGAGATCTTCGCGTAGGCTTTGAGTGATGGCGTCGGCGTCGGTGTTGAAACCGTGACTGCGTAGGTTATGCGGTGCGATATCAAATTCATGTAGCGCCTGCCAATCACCATTGTCTTTTTGTCCTTCGAAGAGAATGGTGTTCACTGCCCCCCATTCGCGCGCGCTCTCATCCTTCACATCAACCATATCCAGCGCCAGCAGCTTGTGCGGCACAGTGAGGTTGAGGCCAATGTAATGCATCGCCTGCGCGCCGGCGATGGCTTCGCGCAATTGCTCGGGCCTTACCTCAGCGGCGGTGTAGCGCCAATCAAGTCCCAGCGATGCGATTCCGGCATTCTGCATGGCTGGCGAGGCGGAATGACCCACGGGAAATCCATAAACCGCGCAAAGGCGCGTGCTGGCTGAAACTGGCTGGACATGATTGGTCACGTCCGAAATGTAGCGAGGCAAGGTCCGATGGTCCAGAATCGAGTGGCTTGACGCGGCGGCAACCCTTTCCCAAGATGTCGCACCGACTTAATTATGAGTGACAAGACGTTTCCCCCCACAGCTGCAGCCTCCGAGAATGCGCACGTTCCTTCCATGGAAAAATATCAGGAGCTGTACGACCACTCCATCAACGACCCGGATAAATTCTGGACCGATCACGCCCTACGGCTGCATTGGTTTGAAAAATGGGAAAAGATTCGGGAATGGGATTATGGCAATGCGGAAATTCAATGGTTTCTAGGGGGCAAACTCAATGCCTGCTATAACTGCGTGGATCGGCACGTGGAGGATGGGCACGGTGATGACACAGCGCTTATTTGGGAAGGCAACGATCCTACGGAGAGTCGCACATTCACTTATTCTGAGTTGCACGCCGAGGTGCAGAAGGCCGCCAATGCATTGAAAAATTTTGGCATCGAAAAGGGCGACCGGGTTTGTATTTACATGCAGATGATCCCCGAGTTGACCATTGCTATGCTCGCCTGCGCGAGAATTGGTGCAGTGCACTCAATTGTTTTTGGTGCGTTCAGTGCGGACAGCCTCGTTGCGCGCATCAACGACTCCGAATGTAAGGCGATCATCACGCAGGACACCGGTGTGCGCGGCACCAAGCTCGATATACCCATGAAAGCCAATGCTGATTTGGCTGTGGAGAGTACGCCGTCTATCGAGAAAGTCCTCGTCGTGCAACGCACCGGCAGTGAAGTGACGATGGTCGAAGGCCGTGACGTGTGGTGGCACGAGGCACTTGAAGCGGTCGATCCGATTTGTCCCGCCGAACCGATGGATGCGAATGATTCGCTTTTCATCCTGTACACTTCCGGCAGCACCGGCAAACCCAAGGGTGTTTTGCATACCACCGGCGGCTATCTCACCTACGCTGCCACAACCCACCATTACGTTTTTGATTATCACCCTGGTGATGTGTACTGGTGCACGGCTGACATCGGCTGGGTGACAGGTCACTCGTACATCGTTTACGGCCCGATGGCCAACCGCGCCATCACGATGATGTTTGAGGGTGTGCCAAACTATCCGGACTTTGGGCGGTTTTGGGAAATCGTGGCCAAGCACAAGGTTAACATATTTTATACGGCACCCACTGCTCTGCGAGCACTCATGAAGGAGGGAGATGATTGGCCAAGTAATCACGATCTTTCCAGTTTGCGCCTCCTCGGCACGGTGGGAGAACCTATCAAAGAGCCGGAGTGGACGTGGTATCACACGGTGATCGGCAAGGAGCAATGCCCCATCGTGGATACCTGGTGGCAAACAGAAACTGGCGGGATTCTCATCACGCCACTGCCAGGCGCTACGCCCACCAAGCCGGGCAGTGCAACGCTGCCATTTTTTGGGGTCAAGCCGGCGCTGGTGGACGATGAGGGGAATATAATTGCCGGTGACGGCGTAACGGGGAACCTCTGCATCCTCGAGCCATGGCCCGGTCAGATGCGGACGGTGTATGGTGATCAACAAAGATTTTTTGACACGTATTTCGCGCGTTTCCCGGGAAAATATTTCAGCGGCGATGGCTGTAAGCGAGACGAAGATGGCTACTATTGGATTACTGGTCGTGTGGATGATGTTATCATCGTCAGTGGTCATAACCTTGGTACCGCGGAGGTTGAGGGTGCTATTGGTGGTCACCCGGCAGTGGCCGAGGCGGCAGTGGTTGGTTACGAGCACGACATCAAGGGGAATGCGATATACGCCTATGTTACGCTAAAGACTGGGGAAGAAATCACCGATACATTGCCTGCCGAGATTGTAAAGCAGGTCCGCGCTGATATTGGCCCCCATGCTTCGCCCGAGAAAATACAGTTCACTCCCGGTCTACCCAAGACACGCAGCGGAAAAATTATGCGCCGTATTCTTCGAAAAATTGCCGAGGGCGACATGGACAACCTCGGAGACACCAGCACACTGGCCGATCCTACCGTGGTCGAGTCCCTGGTTGCCGGTCGCGTAGAGTAATTCGCTGCTGTTAATCGGTAATGCTTGCGGGCAAGAGATCAGCTGCCTAGCTTCGCACCGTGAGTTGGTTGCCATTTGAGTTTGCGTTGGCACTGCGATATTTGCGGCCCAAGCGCACTGGGGTTTCTTTTATCACCCTTATCTCAGTGATGGGGGTGATGTTGGGAGTGGCGGTGCTAATTATTGTCACGTCTGTTTTTTCCGGGTTCCATTTACAGCTGAAGAAAACTTTTTTTCAATTCTCTGCCGATATTCAAGTGCGTCAGATCACGGTGGTCGAGGAGAGTGGATTGCAAAAATGGATGTCAGTGCCTATGGAGAATTATGATGAACTGACCAATCGTCTCAGTAAAATTAAGAGTATTAAGGGCGCAATCCCGATAATTGGTGGAAAGGTAATGCTGGAAACCCAGCCTGATATTGGTGAGCCGGTTTTTGATGCGCCCCAGCTTATCGGCGTGGATGCGGTAGGAATGAACACGGTGAGTCAAGTGCCTCGTTCAATGATGGAGGGTGAGTTTGATCTGCGCGGTAATGGCCTCGTGGTTGGATTTAATTACGGGCGCGATGATGGAATGTTTCAACTGGATGTAGGGGATCGTGTGCTTATATATTCGCCGCAGAACTTGAAAGAGATGAAGGATGCGCAGGAGAAAGGCGAATCGCTCGGCATTCTTCCGGAGGAATACACTGTTCGTGGAGTGTTCGACGCAGGTCAGGGAGAACTGAATAATTTTATTTTTTGTTCACTACCCAATGCGCAAGATCTCTATCGCATGGATGATGTAGCCCATAGTATCTGGGTGGAAACCGACAATCCCTTGAATCTGGGCCCCACCGTTGAGCAGTTGCAATCAGAGCTAGGGAAAGAGTATGTGATTGGTACTTGGGAGGATTTAAACCCCGTATTGCTGGCTCAGGTGGAGGTAGAAAAAATGGTTACCCAATTCCTGATGTTCTTTATCGTGATCGTGGCCGCCTTCGGCATTGCGAGTTCATTAATTATTTTTGGGGTACAGAAGACCAAGGAAATTGGCTTACTTAAGGCACTTGGTGCTACCAATGCACAAGTGAGCAATGTTTTTTTTATTCAGAGTTCTGTTGTGGGATTGGTGGGCACGTCGTTAGGGATGGGGTTGGGCATGTTGGTGTTAAAATATCGCAACGAATTTCTGGGGTTTTGGCGTGGCAAGGGTGTGGAACTATTTCCGGAAAAGCTTTACGGCTTTCGCGATTTGCCAGCGCAAATTGTGATGAATGATGTGGCGGTGATTTGTGGCGTGTCACTCTTGATCTGCCTATTGGCTGGCTTGTTACCAGCTTGGAACGCGGCACGATTGCAACCGGTGGAGGCGTTGCGAAATGAGTAGAGGTGTTTTACAGGCCAATGATATTTACAAGACTTACCACTTGGGTGGTCGCGAATTGCAGGTGTTGCGTGGGGTAAATCTTGAGTTAAGACGGGGTGAATTTGTGGCGTTGCAGGGTGCTTCCGGTTCTGGTAAAAGTACTCTTCTCCAGTTGCTGGGCGGCTTGGACCGACCGACGAGCGGCACCATTCGGTTCAAGGGCAATCCGTTGCGTTTGCAAACGTCACAGCAGGCCGCAATCTTTCGCGGGCAAAATGTGGGCTTTGTGTTTCAGGCCTATCATCTATTGCCGGATTTGAACGCATTAGAGAATGTCATGTTGCCTGCGCAAGTGCAACGAACTGCAGTCTCAGTTTCTCGCAATCGGGGAATGGACTTGCTTGTGAGAGTTGGTCTGGCGGACCGAATGGAACATAGGCCTTCGGAGTTGTCCGGTGGTGAACAACAGCGCGTAGCAATCGCACGTGCGATGATGAATGAACCTGAAATTATTTTGGCGGATGAACCAACTGGAAATCTGGATAGCAACACGGAGGCCGAAATTATTGATCTACTGAATAAATTGCATCAAGAGCGCAATCTTACATTGTTGGTAGCGACGCATGACGAAATTGTGGCTGCTGCTACGCAGCGTGTGGAACGTTTGGTGGATGGCAGGCTGGCAGACTGAAAGATTGCCCCGCTACGGCTGATGTGGCTAATCTCCGGCGAGCGATGAAGGTTTTTATTAACGGCAAATATGTAGACGAAAGGAAAGCGGTAGTTTCCGTATTTGACCACGGATTACTATACGGCGATGGTGTGTTTGAAGGGATCCGTGCCTACAACGGGCGGGTATTCAAATTAAAGGAGCATGTCAATCGACTTTTTTATTCCGCCAAAGCAATCTTGCTGAAAATTCCAATGAACCATAAGGCGATTTGCGATGCGGTACTAGAAACCTGTCGGCGAAATAAAATTCGTAATGGTTATATCCGGTTGGTGGTTACTCGCGGGTCAGGGACGCTGGGGCTCGATCCGAACCGTTGCAAAAAACCGCAGGTCATCATTATTGCCGCGACGATTCAACTGTATCCAAAAATAATTTACGAACGGGGCTTGGAAATTGTTACAGTGTCCACTACGCGCAATCATGCTAACGCGGTCAATCCGGCCATCAAGTCTCTCAATTACCTGAATAACATTCTCGCAAAAATTGAAGCTAATAACGCCGGTTGTATGGAGGCGATTATGCTCAATTCACAAGGGTTTGTAGCAGAGTGCACTGGCGATAACATATTTATTCTAAATGGTGGAAAACTTTATACACCTCCACTATCATCTGGTGCGTTACACGGCATCACGCGTGGGGTAGCTATTGATTTAGCGAAAGACATTGGAATTGAGATGGCGGAGCCGAACTTGACACGTTATGATTTATTCAACGCCGATGAGTGCTTCATTACAGGGACGGCGGCGGAAGTAGTGCCGGTGGTGAAGATTGACGGACGCACAGTTGGGAACGGTAAGCCGGGTAAGTTGACTAACAAATTTATTAAAGCCTACAAGGAACTGACCAATGCTGAAGGCGAGGATATTTAACAGATGATTTGTTGCCAGCCGGATTGCAAAAATGAGGCGACGGTCCATTTGACCGAGATTGTTGAAGGCCAGATGAAGAAGATCGACCTTTGTGAGGAGTGCGCCCAGGAAAAGGGAGTGACCGATCCAGAGGGGTTTGCGTTGGCGGATCTGTTGCTAGGTTTGGGAGCCTCTTCGGAAATGGAACAGGGCGGCGCTGAATTAGAATGCCCTACTTGTGGTTTTTCTAATGCGGATTTCAAGAAGAGCGGTCGTTTGGGCTGTTCTGAATGTTACGCAACGTTTGTCGAGCCGCTAGAAGGCGTGCTCAAGCAAATGCACAAGGGCACGCAACATGTGGGCAAAGCGCCTAAGGCACTGCGTGCACAGCTTGATGTCTCAAAGCGGCGCGATAAGTTGACAGAGCAACTATCGCAGGCAATTGAGACAGAGGATTATGAAAAGGCTGCGGAGCTTCGGGATCGATTAAAAGACATTGAAGGCGCTGAACCTAAGGAAACGAAAGAGGTGTAATGGGAGGGTTGGAATTTTTGACATCACCCGGTGAGTTTGCTTCTCAGGACGGGCCTGAAGATCACGTGGTATTGTCCAGCCGGGTTCGGTTGGCGCGCAATTTATCGGGGGTGACTTTTCCAGGGCGGGCAAAAAAGGCAAGTCGTATCGAAACGTGTAATTTGATTATGCCTGTAGTGTCAGCTGCTTCTGCAATGCGTGGAGGCTACTCCGCCACGATGAACGACTTGAAGGCGTTGGACAAACAACTGTTAGTGGAACGGCATTTGATCAGTCGTGAGCACGCCGCCAAAAGTGGTGGAAGTGCGCTGGTGCTAAATAAGGATGAGACGCTCAGTGTGATGGTGAATGAGGAGGACCACCTCAGGATGCAGGCGTTGTTGCCCGGAATGCAGATTAAAAGAGTTTGGAAAAAGATCGATCGTTTTGACACCAGCCTGGAGAAGAAGCTTGAGTATGCCTTCGATACAAACCTCGGTTACCTCACCGCGTGTCCCACAAACTTGGGCACGGGCATTCGCGTAAGTGCCATGCTGCATCTGCCTGGCTTGGTGCTTACCGATCAGGTGAATCAGATTATACAGGCAGTGACCAAGCTAGGTCATGCAGTGAGAGGACTTTACGGCGAGGGGACCGAGGCACTTGGACATATATTTCAGGTGTCCAACCAAATGACGCTTGGTGAAAGCGAAGCTGACATTATCGAGCGTATTCATAAGGTGGTTTTGCAGGTAATCGAGCATGAGGTTAACGCACGCCAGACACTGGTACAGGGCAGACCCGATGAACTCTATAATCACATAGGGAGAGCATACGGCATACTAGCCCACGCACATATCGTGAGCTCTAAGGAATCGATGAACCAGCTTTCGCTCTTGCGCCTGGGCGTGAAGCTGGGCTTGGTTGATAAACTGGCTCCGTCAGCATTGGGCGAGCTCTTCCTGTTGTCACAACCGGCACATTTGCAGCAATTCGTGGGGAAAAAATTGACCGTTGAGGAAAGGGATATCCAGCGATCTGATCTGTTGCGAGGTCATCTTTCGAAAGTGAAGGGGCTTAAAATTCCTAAATCATAACGTAAAATGGTCAAATATCTCAGTTTTGAATTTAACACAGATATTTTGTGTCTAATGGGTATAAGTTGGTATGCAGATTGCTGGACAAAGTCGGGGAAAACAGCGAAATTCATTTAAAATATGAGCGATGAGGGCATGAGTAATTTCACGCCGAGAGCCCAGCAGGTGTTGGCCTTGGCCCGCAAAGAGGCAGATCGGTTCAATCACAATTTTGTGGGGACCGAGCATTTGCTGCTGGGGCTTATTAAGCTGGGGCAGGGCGTGGCCGTGAATGTGTTGCAAAAGATGGGTCTTGATCTTGAGACCGTCCGTCTTGAGGTTGAGAAACAAGTAGGCACTGGTCCTGACCAAAAACAGGTTGGCAACATCCCTTACACCCCTCGTGTGAAAAAAGTTCTCAATCTTGCGTCCAAGGAAGCCAAGCAGCTTCAGCATACTTATGTGGGGACCGAGCATATTTTACTCGGTCTTCTACGCGAAGGAGATGGTGTGGCTGCACGCGTACTGAAGAACCTGGATATCGACATCGAGAATGCCCGCCAGGAAATTCTTAAGGAACTCGATCCCAATTTTGCCGCCGGGGATGAGGAAATGGAAGATGAAGGCGAGACGGCGCCGACTAAGGGAGGCAAGAAAGGAAGCAAAACGCCCGCGTTGCGCGCCTTCGGCCGGGATCTTACTGAGATTGCCCGAAAGGGCGAAATGGATCCAGTGATCGGTCGGGAAGATGAAATCGAGCGGGTGATCCAAATTCTCTGTCGTCGCACGAAGAACAATCCCGTGCTTCTTGGTGAAGCTGGCGTTGGGAAAACCGCAATTGTGGAAGGGCTCGCGCAGGAAGTTGTGAAGGGCAACGTTCCAGAAATTCTTCGCGCTAGCCGTGTTGTTACACTTGATCTGGCGCTTATGGTTGCCGGAACAAAATACCGGGGCCAATTCGAAGAACG
Organism: Limisphaerales bacterium; assembly: GCA_965659445.1. Classification (GTDB taxonomy): domain Bacteria; phylum Verrucomicrobiota; class Verrucomicrobiia; order Limisphaerales; family UBA1100; genus UBA1100. The sequence continues at coordinate 16,661 of CBFHWX010000005.1, forward strand.
TATCAAGGCGGTGATGGATGAAATCCGCCGTTCTAAAAACATTATTCTTTTTATTGATGAGCTGCATACCATCGTGGGTGCTGGCTCAGCTGAAGGCACAATGGATGCCAGCAACATCATCAAGCCAGCCTTGAGCCGCGGCGAGTTGCAGTGCATTGGCGCAACCACACTCAATGAATATCGCAAGTACATTGAGAAAGACGCTGCGCTAGAGCGACGATTTCAGAATGTGAAAATTGAGGAACCTTCAAAAGAAGAGGCGATTGAAATTCTCAAGGGGCTTCGCGTTAAATATGAGGATCACCACATGGCTGAGATTACTGACGAGGCTGTGGAGGCCTCGGTGAATCTCTCGGATCGCTACATCACCTCCCGTTATTTGCCTGACAAGGCCATTGATGTAATGGACGAAGCGGGCTCGCGCGCGCGGGTCAAAACTATGACTCGCCCGCCTGAAATTAAGAATCTCGAGGCCAAGATTGGAGAGATCAAGGAAAAGAAAGAACTGGCGATCAAAGAACAGGATTTCGAGGGGGCTGCTTCCATGCGAGATGAGGAAAAGCAGGCCAAGGATGATCTGGAGAACAACATGACCGAATGGAAAACCACTAGTGAGGAAACACGAGTGGTGATTTCTGATGAAGATATTATGTATGTGGTCTCTAAATGGACCGGCATTCCCCTTCAGCGCATGGAGAAGAACGAAATTAAGAAATTGCTTAATATGGAGGGAAGCCTTGAGAAGACGATTGTTGGGCAGCGTGATGCGGTGAGTGCATTGTGCAAGGCCCTGCGACGTTCTCGCGCAGATCTTAAGGATCCAATTCGTCCAATTGGTGCGTTTGCTCTGCTTGGCCCCACTGGAGTGGGTAAAACACTTTTGGCAAAAACAATTGCCCTGGAACTCTTTGGGGATACTAAGGCGTTGATCCAGATTGACATGAGCGAGTACATGGAAAAATTCGCTAGCTCACGTTTAGTGGGTTCACCTCCCGGATATGTTGGCTTTGAGGAAGGCGGTCAATTAACTGAGCAGGTACGTCGCCGGCCATACTCAGTTGTACTTTTTGATGAAATCGAAAAAGCGCATCCGGATGTAACGAATATGCTGCTTCAAATTCTAGAAGAAGGCAAACTCACTGACAGTCAGGGTCGTACCGTGGATTTCAGAAACACAATTATATTAATGACCTCCAATGTCGGTGCCGAAAGCGCCAAGAGAAGCAAGGCAATCGGTTTTAATAATTCAAAGGACGAGATCGATTACGAGAAAATGCGCGAGCTGATCATGGACGAGGCCAAAAAGGCGTTCCGACCGGAGTTCATCAATCGTCTTGATGACACTGTTGTATTTCGTGCGCTTGATAAGAAGGACCTCATGTTGATTCTCGGATTAGAACTTAAGAAAGTTTTAGAGCGTTTGGAGAAAAAGGAGATCATCTTGGCGCTTGACGATAAGGCGCATGAGTTTCTCGTAGAGAAAGGTCATGATCCTGAATATGGTGCCCGTCCGATGCGGCGTGCCGTGGAGCGGTTCCTGGAAGATCCGTTGGCCGAAGAGATTTTACGTGGCAGTTTGGCCGATGGTGAAACGGTGAAGGTTTCGGCGGATGAGGAGAAGCTGACTTTCTCGCAAAAACCTGCCACGGCAAAAGCGGTGGCAGGCGATTAGCCGCCATCTTTAAGGGAAAGCTTCAAGGAGTAATAAGTGGCATGAGTGCTGCTAAAGGGGAGATATCCGACTTTGTGGAAGGCATGGGCCGCGTTACGCTGCTGGCGGGCGAGGTTCTGCGTTCACTGTTTACCATTCGCATTAACTGGGCCGAGTTGATGAGGCAGATACATTTCATCGGCTACAAATCACAATTTGTTGTGCTTACCACCGGTGCCTCTACCGGCATGGTTTTTTGCGCGCAGACTTATTTTCAATTTCATAAGGTGAAAATGGATACCGCCGCGCTCTCTGTCGTAGGTGTGGCAATGACTAGCGAGCTTGGGCCCGTCTTGGCCGGCTTGATGGTGGCCGGCCGGGTTGGGGCTGCTATGACCGCAGAAATAGGCACCATGAAGGTGACAGAACAGATTGATGCGCTGCGCACCATGGCCACACATCCAGTCGATTATCTAGTGGTACCCCGCTTTCTTGCCACAATTATTTCCATGCCGCTACTCACCATTCTCGCATGGCTGGTGGGGATAGGTGCGGCTTATCTGTTGGCGGGAAGACTTCTCGGCATTGAGGAGGCGTTTGCGCTGAAGCATATGTATTTCTACACCGATGCTGAACACGTTTTGATGGGTATTATCAAATCGGTTGTCTTTGGGGCGTTGATCTCCCTCATCGGTTGCTATCACGGCCTCAATTGCGGCCTCGGAGCGGCTGCTGTCGGGCGGGCTACTAATGAGGCCGTGGTTCATTCGTCCATCGCCATCTTGATTTCCAACTTCTTTCTCACGCTCTTTTTGCGTGCAGTGCTGTATCCCTAATGGTCAAAGTTGTGGACATCGAAAAAAGTTTTGGAACGCAAACCGTTCTTAAGAACGTTTCCTTCGAAGTCAGCGAAGGCGAAAGTGTGGCGATCATCGGGCGTAGCGGTACGGGTAAAAGTGTTCTGATCAAGCACCTGGTGGGCTTGTTGCACCCGGATGCGGGGGGAGTTTTTATTGAAGGCGAAAACCTTGTGGGTATGGCGGAGCGGCAACTATTGAAGGTTCGCTATAAATTTGGGATGCTCTTCCAAGGTGCCGCGTTGTTTGACTCCATGAATGTTTTTGAGAACATCGCCTTTCCCCTGCGCAGATCTGGGGTGGACGATGAAACGGAAATCAGTGATAGAGTGGAGGAAGTGCTCAACTTGGTGGAATTACCAGGAGTTGGTTCAAAAATGCCCTCAGAGCTTTCTGGGGGGCAGCAAAAGCGCGTTGGCTTGGCGCGGGCGATCGTGCTTCACCCGAAGATTATTCTCTATGATGAACCCACCTCCGGACTGGACCCGGTCGTATCCGACAGCATCGACCAGCTAATGATGCGCGTGCGCGATGAGTATCACGTCACGTCTATTGTCATCACACACGATATGCGTTGCGCGCGCCGGATGGGGCAGCGAATAATTTATCTGGTTGATGGGCAAGTTTATCTCGACGCCCCTGCAGGCGAGGTATTTAATTCAGACGATCCGGTGGTGAGCCGGTTCATCAAGGGGCAATCGGATTTGAAAAAGGTGGGAAGATCATGAGCATCGGTCGGTTGGAAATGAAAGTGGGTTTATTTGTGGTCGTGCTGCTTGGGTTGGCCGCGGCAATGTCGATCAAGTTCAGTAACACCGCGTTCGGTCTGGGTGACACATATTCCATCAGGCTGAAAACCGAGGATGCAGGTACGATTATCAAGAATGCTCCAGTACTAATGTCCGGCGTCAAGGTGGGGTATGTGGATGAAATCAACCTGGATCTTCATGGCTCCGTTACGTTGACAGTAAAGTTGTACTCTAAATATGCGGATAATATTGATGTCCACGCCAAGTTTAAAATTAAAAGCAGCGGATTTCTGGGTGATCAATTTATCGGCGTGTTTCCTCCGGCAAAGCGGACCGAGCCTCTGGAGGATGGCGCACAAAGACCGTGTGAACCAGCGATTGATATAGTGTCTGCGTTGCATAAAGGCATTGAGCCTGCCACAAATTTAATTGCTAAGGTGACTGCCCGAGTTCAGGACCTCAATGCAACCATAAAAAAAATTAACGAAGGATTACTGAGCACAAACACAATAAAGGGTTTTACGGATTCTATAGACACAATCTCTAAAAAGATTAAGGAGTTTGAAGACTTGAATGCCACTAAAGTATCTCAAGACATGATGTTAACGTCACGGCAGTTGCGTGATTTTAGCGCAGATCTTAATTCAACATTTGCGAATAATCGTAAAGATGTGACTGATGGAATTGCAGACCTCCGTTCTACTATGGAAAATTTAAAAGATCTGAGTGAATCTCAAAAGGTGGCTGATGCGGTGAAGAACATCGAAAAAACATCAAGTCAGCTGCGTGACTTTACTGCTGATCTTAATTCGACGTTTTCAAATAACCGGACCACCATCACTAATGTGATAGGGAGTATCGATGTGGTGACGAAGAGGCTTGTGAGTATAACCGATAAAGCTGACAAGATCGCAGGGCGGTTGGACGCTGGTGAAGGTATTGCCGGCACTCTTCTCAAGGACGAGAAGGTGAAAGATCAGTTCAAGGATATCCTGGGTGATTTGCGCACAACGATGGAGCATATTAAGATCCTGAGCGAAAATCTCAAAAACCACGGTTTGTTGCACAAGGGTCAAAAAACGAAAAGACCAGAGAAAGCAGCCCCCCCCCCCTAAAAGCAAAAAGCGCCCTTGAGATGGATCGGGTTACTGTCTTCACCGCCTTCAATCCTATTGAGGCGCAGATTATCTGTTCACGCTTGCAACTTGCCGGTTTTGACGCTTCTGTCGAAGGAGAAGCAGCTGCGCTAAACATGGAAGGATATACCCTGGCTACCGGTGGCATTCGAGTTCAAGTGCCGGAAAACGAGAAAATAGATGCGCGAAAATTGGTCGAGGCGAATGAAGAAGGTCAATCCTAGACTGTTAAAGCGCCTCCGAGATCGCCTCGCCCCGGGTGAGTTGAAATTAGATGAAACTGTGATTGCTGATCATTCCGGCGACAAATGGTTTGCCTCCGCCCGCCCGGAAGCTGTTGCATTGCCGCGATCCGTCAAATCGGTCAGCACTCTCATGTGCTTTGCGAATCGTCATCAAATTCCTGTCACACCCCGTGGCGCCGGGTTTGGCTATGTTGGTGGATGCGTTCCGCTTAAAGGGGGCATCGTGCTTTCGACGGCCCGTATGAAGCGCATCAAGGAAATTAATGAGAACGATTTTGTGGCCGTTGTACAGCCTGGTGTGATTACGGCTGATCTACACACCAAGGCCGAGGCGAAGGGATTATATTATCCACCCGATCCCGCAAGCCGAGCTGATTGCAGCATTGGCGGTAACATTGCCACCAATGCCGGTGGCCCGCGTAGCCTCAAATATGGCGTGACCTCGGATTATGTGCTGGGTTTGGAAGTCGTGCTGCCGGGCGGTACCATTGCATATGTCGGGGGCCGTACACATAAAAACAAAACTGGATTTGATTTCCCTAGATTCTTTACAGGCACCGAAGGGATGTTGGTTATCATCACCGAGGCAACCCTAAAGCTCTTGCCACTTCCGCCATATCGCGTGGCTCTTTCGGCAGGGTTTGGTTCAGTACGCACAGCGATCCGTGGGATAAAAGCCATACTTAAGGCGGGCTTTTTACCAAGTGCAATAGAGTTAGCTGATGAATTCACATTGCGCGCGGCAAAAAATAGAACCGGTAATAAGCGTTTCTCAGGCTGTCGAGGTCACCTGATTGTGGAACTCGACGGACAGGAGAAGAGTGTCCGTGCAGAACTACGGGAATTGAAGAAATTGCTGGGCAGACTGAAGCCCCGATTTTTAGATCATGCGCTGGGTGAGTGCGCCGTGGAATCCATCTGGCAATTGCGCAGGCAATTTTCATATGCGCTTCGGGACACCGGCCTTGTGAAATTAAATGAGGATATCGTGGTGCCACGCGGGCGCTTGGAGGAGTTGCTCGCGTTCACGGCCAAACTGCAGAAAAAGCACGATATGCCTGTGGCTTGTTTCGGGCACGCCGGGGATGGGAATATTCATGTAAATGTCATGCTGGATGATGCTAGGAAAGGTCATGATAAAAGACGGATGGCGGTATTGGATGAACTGTTCGCCTGGGTGGTCGCGCACGATGGTATGATCACTGGTGAGCATGGAATCGGCATTGCAAAAAAACGCTGGTGGCCCTTGGCCGCCTCGACCGAAGTGCGAGAACTGCACCTTGCTGTGAAAAAGGCGATAGATCCAAAGGGAATTATGAACCCTGGGAAATTTCTCTAGGGGCGGGCAAGGCAAACCGCCAGAGAGCGGCCTTCGAGTTCCGTACCGTTTAGCATTTCCACGGCTTTATGTGAATCTGTTGAGCTACCCATGACCACAAATCCGCAGCCTGATGAACGACCGGAATTACGCTGCCGAATGTGGGTTACCTCCAACACCTCACCAGCTGCAGTAAAGTATTCGGAAAGTTGCTCATCGGAAATCTTGAAGGGCAGGTTGCCCACAAAAAGCGTATTGGTCACAGCGCGAAGGGAACCACGGTCCAAAATTTAAGGCAAGCTCAAGTCGGCCGGTGTACCATTACCACGTATTCGCCCTTGGGTTTGCGCTCGGTGTAATGTTCTAGCAGTTCAGTCGGTTGTCCGCGCAAATATTCCTCAAACTTTTTAGTGAGTTCACGTGCCAGAACCACCTCTGATTCCGGCCAAATAGAGGCAAGTTCGTTCAGCAATCTAATAATACGATGGGGTGATTCATATAAGCACAAGATGCCCGGTAGTTCGTCCAGCGCTTCAAGCTTCCGAATGCGTGCACCGCTCTTGTGTGGCAGGAAACCGATAAAGTGAAATTCTGTGGTAGGCAAACCGCTGGCAGGCAGCGCGGCAGTCAGCGCGCAAGGACCCGGTACACTTTCCACACGATAACCAGATTCTAGCGTGGCCCGGACAATGCGTTCACCGGGATCACTGATGCCCGGAGTGCCGGCATCGCTCACCAGGGCAAGTGTATCGTCATTTTCAAGCCGGTTCAGAAACTGACTAGTCCGCTTGGCTTCGTTGAATTTATGGCAGCTCAATAATGGCCGGTCAATGTCATGTGCCTTCATAAGCTGTCGCGCGCGGCGGGTGTCCTCCGCGGCAATAACGCTGCATTCGCGTAGTGTGCGAATTGCGCGCAATGTGATATCTTCAAGGTTGCCAATGGGTGTGGCAACGAGATAGAGCGTGCCGGGTTGAAGAGGTGCTGGAGGCATGACGCAGGAAAGCACGGGGAGATTGCTGAGTTCAATCAGATTCGGATTGCCTTTTAGCTAGGGTTGATTATTTTTGCTTTCCTTTGTGCCAATTAATAAAAAAGAAAACGAACCGTCAACGACCCTACGTCCGTCATATCGTTGGCCATACTTTGCCGTGGCAATGTTGCTGCTCTGGCTTATGCTGATGGTAATGTGGACTTTCTGGAGTGTGAGGGAAGTGCATGAACAAGACGAGACGTACGAAGGGGTTGATTGATCAATGAGGATTTATATTATTATTTTGGCTATCTCAGTTACCCTCGGTTGCAACCCAGAGAAAGTAGCCAGAAAGAAATCTCAGACAAAAGAATCTAATCCAATAAAATCTGATGTGAAGCCAATCCCTAGCCAAGAATTTTCTTATGAAAACTTGGTTTGGGTGGTAGGCGATACTTTTAGGATGGGAGGGAATACTGGGCAAAAGGATGAACAACCCGTGCATACGGTCAAGCTGGATGGGTTTTGGATCGGGAAATTTGAAGTCACGAATGCCGATTTTTCCAAATTTACTGAGGCAACGGGATACAAGACCGTTGCTGAAGTTGTCCCCAAGGCTGAGGATTTTCCAGATATTCCATTGGAGGAATTCAAGAAAATGGATCTCAAGCCGGGCTCGATTGTTTTTACCCCTCCCAATGCGGATATCCCGATTGAGCGTCTTAAGGATCATGGGATGTTTACCCAATGGTGGAAATATGTCGATGGCGCAAGCTGGCGATTTCCACAAGGCACAGACCAAGCTGGGGCCAAGGACAAGCCTAACCATCCAGTTGTACATATTGCGTGGTATGATGCTGTGGCCTATTGCGATTGGAAAACAAAAATCACTGGAGTTGTCCATCGCCTTCCCACTGAGGCGGAATGGGAATGCGCCGCTCGAGGGGGTTTAAAGGAGAAGGAATACATGTGGGGTACGGAGCAGGAGCCGCTTGGCAAGCCGATGGCCAACATTTGGCATGGCCGGTTTCCAAGGGAAAACACAAAAGATGATGGATATTATTACACTGCGCCGGTGGGAAGATTTCCCGTCAACGGATACGGTATTCACGATATGGCAGGCAACGTTTGGGAGTGGTGCTCGGACTGGTATCGGCCAGAGTACTATAGCGAAAGTGTGGTAAGTAATCCTAAGGGGCCGCCGGTGGAAAAGAGCTATGATCCAAATGAACCTGGGGCAAAAAAGCGCGTACAACGCGGTGGCTCCTTCCTTTGTACTGATCTGTACTGCGGCGCTTTTCGCCCGGCACACCGAATGAAAACTACGCCGGATACGGGCATGTCCCACGCAGGGTTCCGGATTGTTGTAGTGGGTCCTCCGCCGACTACAGAATAAAAAAGTTCAGTGGGTGAGATCGGGTGCTCTTTGTTTTAATAACCGGATTACTGATTGGAAGCATTATTTCCCGGCATGGTAATGGGCCAATGTACCGACCGTGTCCGCGCGGTTTTCAAAAAAGCTTCAAATTCCTTGATTACTTTTGGGTTGCGCAGGGCAACATTTTGCGATTCTCCAGGGTCTCGGCCCAAGTCGTATAGTTCGAGAGCCTTACCCGGGGCCGGGCGGATAACTTTCCAGTCTCCCTTGCGTGCAGCCTGTTGCGAACCGTTCACATGGCTTTCCCAGTAGAGATAATCGTGCTGCTGCTTTTGTGGCAGCCCAATCAGCGTGGGCATCAGGGATATGCCGTCAATTTCTCGGGGCGGAGGGATGCGGGCAATCTGCAGGATTGTCGGCATTATATCCCAAAACGGAAACGCTTGTTTGCTTACGGAGTTGGCTTTTATTTTGCCGGTCCAGCGGACGATCATTGGTACGCGCAATCCGCCTTCGTTGAGACTGCGCTTGATACCGCGGAAGGGTCCGGCACTCTTGAAGAAGGCAGGGTCGTTGCCACCTTCTTGATGCGGCCCGTTGTCACTCGTGAAAAAGATAATGGTGTCCTCCTCCATTTTATATCCTTTTAGTTTGGCTACAATTTGCCCGACAGCATTATCGAGGCGAGTAATCATGGCTGCCTTGTTTTTCTCGGCACGCGGCCACTTTTCGCGAGTGTAAGGATAATCATTAGGCACTTCCATTCCTTGCCCGGTCTTTCTGGCTAGCTCGTTGTTGGCGTGAGGCGCGGTATAGCTGAGGTAAAGGAAGAATGGTCGAAAACTCGTTTCCCACGAAGGCCGGTAAATTCGGATGGTATTTAGCGCTGCCTTAGTTAGCAGGTCGGTGGAATATATCGCGCGGCGGCCGTGGTTGGCATGGATTTGCACATCACCGTTCCAACTGTTAATGCCCCGAATGCCTGGTTCATATCGCCATACAAATGTAGGATAGTGGTTATTAGCGTGCACCTGATCTACAAAGCCAACCCAATGATTGAAGCCTTTTTCAAATGGTGCCCCTTTTGTGCCCTTGCCGCCCAAGTTCCATTTACCTAGGGCGATGGTCTCATACTTACGTGTGCCGCGTAGGTACATGGGTGTGATCAGGTCAGCCCCGCGCAACGGGATGCCTCGGTTGCCACGAATATAACAATGTCCACTATGCATGCCGGTCAACATCACAGCACGCGAGGCATTACCCACCGGACTGCCGGCATAGCATTGTGTGAATCGCATGCCATCGGCGGCTAATCGGTCGAGGTGCGGTGTCTTGATTAATTTTTGGCCGTAACTGCCGAGATCGCCCCAGCCAAGATCATCGGCCGTAATGAAAATGATGTTTGGGGTGGTCGGACCTTTTTGCTGACCGGGTCGCAGGCCTGAAGGCCGCCCCGTAGTCGGTCGCGAATCCGAGCCAACCCCTTGTGACGTACGCAGTGTCCCAGGTGTTGTCGGGGTGCCGGCGGCCGGTTGAGCTTGAGCTTGAAAAACAGATATAACCAGCACGCTCAACGCGATGGATATTGAATACCCAAAATATTTCATATGTTTACATGCCTCCTTGCGGTGTTGTGAATAACAACGCATTAAAGGTAAATAACTTTAGGCAATTGTGAACTTTAACTTGTTCACACTCATGGAGCTGGCTCGAGATATGGGATTGTGAGTGGGCCCTGAGGCAGTACTGCTACACGGGCATCGGGGCCGTGTTTTTCCAATTCTTCGGCAATTGTTGCGCTGATGTCACCGCAAGGTGAAAGGTGTGCCGCTTGGAGCATGTCATCATCCAATGAACTGTAAACACGCACATCAGCTTTGCGTTGGATGAGCGCCTGAATCTGTGCCTGCCATTGTTCAGGACGGACAAAGCCCGGAGTGCTCAGAAGGGTGAGGACTTGCTCCGGATTCTGGGCGTAACGCAGGAGCTTGTCGAGTTCGCTGCCGGAGGGAACGCCTTCACGGCATTCCGCGGCTAGGATCAATGTGCCGCCTTCCTTGAGAATACGCGCGCCCGCGCTCATGCCCTTTATTCCTTGATACAAATTTAAGTCAAGCGGGTACCCGCTGTTGGTGGTTACCACCACATCAAAGGGTTCGGCTACTGCTTGCATGGCAGAGCGTTTCACAAATTCGCAACCGGCTTTATGTGCCTCGATCAAGTCTCCGGAAAATACATTTGTGATTTTGCGGGAATTGTTGAGCGTGACATTCAGGAGGAATTTAGGGCCAGTTCTCTGGGCAATGGTCAGTATCTCTTCCCAAATGGGGTTGCCGTAGGTGATGCCAAAAGTTGCATTTTTTGCGGCAATATTTTCCGCGCTGTGGTTACTTAACACGGTTTCCAGAGCTGCCACGCCAGGCATGATGCCCTTCGGGCCTCCGCTAAATCCGGCGAAAAAATGTGGCTCTATAAAACCGGTGACGATCCGCAAATCAGCTTCCACAGCGTGCCGGTTGATCAGCGCTGGCGTGCCGTCTCGAGTGGTTCCTAGTTGTACGTGGGCTTCGCGATTTTCCGGTTCCGCATTGAGAACACGGTAATTATTCACAACCTCCTTAGTGAGCATGTTTTCCAGTTCCACCCGTGAATTAGGCCGATGCGTGCCCAGCTGATTGAGTAGAATGATATTTTCCTTGGGGACAAAGCTTAGGTAATCGAGAAGCCACGGAATTATTCGGTTATTGGGTGTGGCACGAGTGATGTCAGTGAAGAGAATGCAAATTCTAGTGTCCGCCTTCACAAGCTGCCGAAGAGCCGAGCCGACGGTTGGGGCATCGAGCGCGGTGTGAATTGCTGTACGCTCATCACTGATTCCTTCGCGTTCGTTGGGCGTGATAACTGCGGTTTGCTCATCGGGGCTATCAATGGCCAGATGGCCTTCACCATATGCTAGTTGAATTTGCATCCACGAGAAGTATGCCGCTCAAATATTGGGGGGCCAAGGTAAATGGGAGGCTTGAGAAAAACCCATTTTTCGGATTCAATACTCTTATGGTCGGTTGGACATGGCGGAATAGTTTCGGTTTTGCCATGGTGGTATTGCTGCTAGAATTCTTCACTGCCTGCACCACAGTGCCAGAAGTTGGGCGTTCCCAGTTCAATCTGATTTCCCCCTCCATGGAACGATCAATGGGGCGAGATGCTTTTACTCAAGTGAAGGCTACCACGCCGTTTAGTAATGATGCTAATGCTATCGCCATGTTACAGAGAGTGGGTCGGCGCATTGCGGCCGTGGCTAACCTGCCGAAGGCACAATGGGAATTTGTGTTATTCAGCAAAAGTCAGGCTAACGCTTTTTGTTTACCGGGGGGTAAGGTGGGAGTCTACACAGGCATCCTGCCGATCACTCAAAACGAAGCGGGTCTCGCAACGGTGTTGGCGCATGAAGTAGCCCATGCGGTAGCTCATCATGGTTCTGAGCGTATCAGTCGCGTCATTGCCATACAGGGATTAGGGATCGCACTCATTTCCAACATGGATGATGTGGATGCGAGCACCAGAAATCTCCTTTATTCAGCCTACGGATTGGCGACCACAATCGGGACCGAACTGCCGCACAATCGGTTGCAAGAGAGTGAGGCGGATGAAATCGGGCTTATTTACATGGCTAGGGCCGGGTATGATCCTGAAGAGGCGATTGAGTTTTGGAAACGGTTTGCTGAGTTTAACAAAAAAAAGAACAGCAGCACACCTTGGTTTTTGCGCACACATCCGCTAGATGAGCAGCGTATTGAAAATCTTAAGCTTTTGATGCCGAAGGCAAAGCTGCAGTATCGCCCACGTCCCATTGATGAAGGTCCGCAGGCTCCGGTGCCCAAGCAAATCAAGCCCATATTGCAAAGGACGGTGACATTGATTGACCCTGTGAGTGGTGTTGCAAAAAAGGTGCCTTGGGTTCCAGCATTGACGCTTTACAGTGCACGACGGAAGGCCGGTCTTAATCGTGTTCCAAACGTGGCCACAGTTGAACGACGGGGAAGGACGATTTCCGGAAAACGTGGCACCGCTCTTCAGCCGGGTGATGTTGTTCGCTGGAAATGACCTGATGCTTGTAAGAGCGTGTTCTTTTCCCTAGCCTCTCGTCATGCCCGCAGGCGAACCCATGGACGCGCCCACTCATTGGCGCGGTATGATTAAGCATCTCGGGCCGGGCCTCATTATTACCGCCTGTATTGTAGGTTCTGGGGAACTTATCGCCACGCCGAAGGTAGGTGCGGAATATGGCTTTACCCTGCTGTGGTTTATTATTGCCGGGTGCATGATCAAAGTGCTGGTGCAGGTTGAACTGGGCCGGTATGCAATCTCCAAGGGCATGACCACGCTTGAGGCGATGGATTCCATGCCAGGACCACGCTTCATTGTTTCGTGGCTGGTATGGTGTTGGCTTTTCATGTTCATCGGCATCCTTTTTCAATTGGGTGGTATTGTGGGTGGTGTAGGAAAGGTGGTGATGGAACTGGGCTGGATTTCAGGAATGGGAGGTAATGGCGATCGAATTATTGCGCTTGCAGTGTCCGGTGCAACCATCGCTATTTTGGCCTCGGGCAAGTATAAGCCGGTGGAAATATTTTCCACCATCATGGTTGTGCTTTTCACGGTTGCGACGTTGTTCGCGTTGGGTAGTTTGCAATGGTCTCCAGAGATGGCCGATTACTCAATCAAATGGGCGGACATCAAGGAAGGGTTCAAATTCAAACTGCCGGGTGATTTTTCTACGGCCTTTGCGGCGTTTGGGATCATCGGTGTTGGCGCCTCGGAATTGATCTACTATCCGTATTGGTGTCTCGAAAAGGGCTATGCCAAAAACGTGGGCCCATATGATCCTACGAATGTATGGTACGACCGCGCGAAAGGGTGGCTACGCGTGATGAGGTTTGACGCGGGGCTATCCATGGTCGTCTACACGGGAGCTACGGTCGCTTTTTTTCTATTAGGCTCCGCACTATTGCACGGGCCGGATATGGCGACAGATAAGGTGAAGGTATTCAATGTCGATACATTGCCGAAGATGAAGGAGTCGGTGGTTGCTTTGAACTCCGCCAAGGCAACGGACTCTTTTGAAAAAGCCAACGATGCGATGAAAACCTCAGTTATTTTTACTGAAGGCCTATCGGACGTAGCCAAGAAAAAGCAGATTAAGGATCAGCTGGCAATTGCCAAAGCAAATTTCACCGCGATAGCTCAACAAATCCAAAAAGATGAAAAACAGGCGGATTTGACGACTGCCTTGGAGGGAGCATTAAAAAAAATAGAACAAGCTTCTGAAGGTGTGAGTAACGAAACGATGATTGCTGACCTTTCCAAGATGTACCGGCCCCTGGGTAGCTCGGGGTTAACAATATTTCTCGTCGGAGCCTTCGTGGTGCTCTTTTCCACGATGGTCACCGCTTCAGCTTCGAATGCGCGATTGCTCGCTGATGGATTGGTGCTCTATAAGCGAATCGAAAAGCCTCAAACAGAACAGCAACGTGCAAAATTACTCTCCAGATGCTGTATTGCAGTGCCTGCATTCTGCGCGTTAGTGTATTTCCTGATTGGCGCGCCGGTGTCGCTGGTGCTGGTGGGCGGGGTGGCGCAGGCGCTAATGCTACCGTTTCTGTCCATTGCGGCACTTTATTTTCGTTATAAGCAAACAGATAAACCGCTGCAGCCGGGCTTGGCGTGGACGGTTTTCCTTTGGATCTCGGCATTGGCAATGTCCGCGGTGGGATTGTTCCAGTTGTATCAGAAATTGTCCTAAAACAAATCTCATTCGAATTTCCTTTGCCAAATGTGAGGAGATTGAACAGTCTCCGCCCTTGCATTATATAGAATCATGAGCTTGCCGACTGTGAAATTGAATGAGGGTATCCATGTGATGCATCTCTTCTATCGTATAGATCGTATGGCATGGGATGAGCTGAACCCTGACGAACGCTCAGGCGCCCGCGAGAAACTGGAAGCACTGTGTTCGGCGAATAGCAACGCCTCACATCCTCTGTTGCGTACATACACCAATGTTGGCGGCAAGGCGGATTTGGTTTTTTGGCTTTTTCACAAAGACCTAGCGGGGCTCGCGCAGTTGCATCGCGATCTGGAAGTTTGTTTCCCGCCAGGCACGATCGACACGGTTTATAGTTACCTAAGTATCACGGAGCTAACTGAATACCAACCGACGGAAGGCGATCTGAAAGCGCGCGCGCAGCGGGAATTCAAACTGGAGGAGGGCACGTCCGAATACGAGGCCAAGCTTGCCGAGTTGGCAGAGTGGAAAGCCGATTACGAAAAATTCCGCCTCTACCCAGAGATGCCCGATTGGGAGGTCATGTGTTTTTATCCGATGCTTAAAAAGCGACAGGGTGAAGACAACTGGTACGTGCTGGATTTTGATGCGCGCAAAAAACTCATGCGAACCCATGCCGTTACCGGCCGCAAGTTTGCCGGCCGCATCAAGCAGCTTATCACCGGCAGTGCCGGCTTAGACGACTGGGAATGGGGCGTGACTCTCATGGCGCAGCAACTTGATGCTGTGAAGGAGATCGTTTATGAAATGCGCCTCGACGAGGTGAGTGCTAAGTACGCTGAGTTCGGCCCGTTTTACATCAACCTCCGTCTTGAGCCCAAGGCTCTTTGGAAACACTTGGGGCTTTAACCCGTCTTCAGTAATTTCACGTTATGTCACAGTTGTCGGGCTAACGTAAAAGGTTTCAGTAAAACCCCTTGACGAGAATTGCGTTACCACTAGAGTTGTACATAGTAAATAAAGGTTAATAAATGTATGACGATGGGAGCTCCGAAAAACTCACAAAAAGAGGCATCGCACAATATGTGCTGCGCGAGGCAAAAACCGAACGCCCACTGAATCTTCAGGATGCCCAGTCCGTTGTTGGCAAGACGCTGGAAAGTATCATCGAGGCACTGACGCAAGGACAAACAGTGGAACTTCGCAACTTCGGTGTTTTTGATGTGGTGACCCGTAAGGCACGAGTGGGTCGAAACCCTAAAATGCCAGAGGTCACAGTGCAAATTCCAGCTAAAGCTAAAGTACGCTTCCGTGCTGGAAAGGAGATGAAGGTAAGGGTCACCCGGTTGATTGACCATAAAGAACCACCAACGGGGGCTTGACCGAGAGCCCTCCCGGTTGCTTTCCTGCCTACGTGGAACGGCTTCCTGGATTTCGTGATTTTTACCCAGAGCCCTTGCCTGATGGCGAGGCTTGGAGTGCCGACGTACGCCAATATGTTTTTGATACATGGCAACGCGTCGCAGGTTGTTACGCATTTCAGTGTTACGATGGCCCGCCGCTCGAGTTGCTGGACCTTTATACCACTAAGAGCGGGCAGGAAATCGTTGGTCAACTATACAACTTTGAAGACAAGGGCGAGCGTGCTGTTTCAATGCGCCCGGAGATGACGCCCACCGTTGCGCGGATGATTGCCGCTCGCGAACGCCATTACAAGAAACCCATCAAGTGGTTTTCCATCCCACAGCTCTTCCGCTATGAGCGGCAGCAAAGGGGCCGACTGCGCGAGCACTTTCAGTTTAATGCGGATATTTTTGGTGAAGATAATCCGGCCGCTGATGCCGAACTCATCGCACTACTCATAGATGTGCTGCGCGCGTTCAACCTCACCGCCGATGATTTCGTCATTCGCCTTAGTAGTCGCAATGCGTGGCAGGATTTTTTTAACAAACACTGCAGCGATGAATCGAAGGCCTATGATTTTTATCAGGCCGTCGACAAGCTGGAGCGCACTGAACCAGGTGAGAGCGACAAAAAATTCAAGTCGCTTGGGTTCACTCTCGAGCAGGTGCGGAACTTTATTGACTCTTGCGAACCCACTGGGGAGCTGCGAGCAGTGCTCGACAATCTCACTGCACGTGGCCTTGGTGATTACGTGAAGATTGACTACAACGTCATCCGTGGGCTCGCCTACTACACCGGCATAGTTTATGAGGCCTTTGACCGCAACGGAAAATTCCGTGCAATTGCTGGTGGGGGTCGATATGACCAGCTCGTGAATCTCATCTCCGGTGGTAAAAAAGATATGCCTGCAGCTGGTTTTGCCATGGGCGATGTGGTGCTGACTGAAATACTCAAAGACCGGGAGTTGTTGCCTGATTTGGATGGGAACATTCTCGTGTTTGCGATGATTGAGGACGAATCCCTGCGTGAATCAACTCTTGGACTAGTGCAGGCTCTTCGTGATGAATGTTGGAAGATCGATTATCCGATTGTCGCCTTGAAACCGAACAAGCAATTCAAGCGAGCCATCGAGAGTGGGGCTAGATTCACCATTCGGATGGAAAGTCAGGAAACAGTTACTTTAAAAGATCTCGAAACAAAACAAGAGGAAAAATTGCCCATAATAGAGTTGAGGGACCGAATTATTAAAACAATTTGTCCCGACGACCCTGAGTAATATTAATTATGCGCGAACTTTACCTCGGTATCGACAGTGGTACGCAATCTACCAAGGCCTTAGTGGTAGATGCTAAAAATGGTAAGGTGCTCGGCAGTGGTCAACGCGCTTACGGGCTTATCAAAGGCCTACCCGCAGGAGCAAAGGAGCAGCATCCGGAAACATGGAAAAAAGCCACTGCCTTCACCATTAAGGCTGCGCTCAAACAAGCTAAAGCAAGCGCGGGCGAATTGAAAGGTATCGGGGTTAGCGGGCAACAACACGGATTTGTGCCGCTTGATAAAAAGGGAAAGGTTATCCGTCCGGCCAAACTCTGGTGTGATACAACCACAAACGCCGAGTGTGAAGCCATCACCCAAAAACTTGGCGGTCTTAAAAAAACCATCAGTCGTGTTGGCAACACTATGTTGACGGGTTTTACAGCACCTAAGATTGCGTGGCTTAAAAAGCACGAGCCAAAGAATTATCGTCAGCTTGCCACGGTGTTGTTGCCTCATGATTACTTGAACTGGTGGCTCACCGGAAACGCCGTCATGGAATGCGGTGATGCCAGCGGCACGGCACTTTTGGATGTGTCTAGGCGCAAATGGTCTAACACTGCCATAAATGCAATTGATCCCGCATTAGCAGGTAAATTGCCACCGTTGATTTCTAGCGACCGACCTGTTGGCAATCTGACTCCCGCCGTAGCTAAGACGCTCGGTTTGTCAATGGACACGATCGTGAGCGCCGGCGGCGGTGATAATATGATGGGCGCGATCGGTACTGGTAACACACGCTCGGGGATTGTTACCGCCAGCTTTGGCACCAGTGGGACCATTTACGCCTGCGCTTCCAAGCCGATCATTGATCCTCAAGGTGAGATTGCGGCGTTTTGTGATTCTACAAATCGTTGGTTGCCATTGCTATGCACGATGAATGTGACCGTGGCCACGGAAATGATTCGCGAACATTATGGCTTTTCTCACGATGAGTACGAAAAGGCGGCGGCCAAGGTTCCGGCTGGCAGCGAGGGGTTGGTGCTGCTGCCGTATCTTGAAGGTGAGCGGACGCCCAATTTGCCTGATGGCACGGGTGTGTGGTTCGGGGCGAATACCAGAACGCATCGTCGAGGGTATTTCGCGCGTGCTGCCATGGAGGGTGTGACGATGGGTATGAATTACGGATTACACCGATTGGCCAAATTGGGTGTGAAAGCAAAGCAGATTCGTGCCACTGGTGGAGGTGCACGGTCTAAGCTCTGGCGGCAAATCATGGCGGATGTTTTTAATGCCGAGGTTGTGACGCTTGCCGTGGGTGAGGGTGCCGCCTACGGTGCGGCACTTCAAGCCATGTGGTGTCGACGCAGAAAATGCGGCGAACGAATCTCGATCAGCGATCTTTCGGATCAATTTGTGAGACTGAATGCTCGTGAAACGGCCCGACCAAAAAATAATAATGTTATGATTTACAGGGAAATTCAGGCAATTCAGGATGATTTATCGGCTGCTCTGAAAAGTGCTTTCTCTAGACACCGCAAGTTGATTTCTTTTTAGCCACTTGGGAATAAGAGGTTATTTTGTGTATAACTTTTCTTATTTTAGTGGCTGTTTACTGGCAAGTCCCTGAGATCGTGCTAAATTGACCATGTATGAAGTTGGTTTTATCTACTCACAAAGTTACTCTAACCGATAGTCTCAAAGATCACGTGCACAAGTGCGTTGAAAAGATAGTACATCAGGATGCGCATGTCATGGCCGTGTTTGTCAATCTGGAGCGCGATCACAAGGGCATTCCCAAAAAGAAATACAAGTGTACCATGAAGGTAACCCTTTCTGGGCAGACTCTTATTGCTCGGGATTCAGAAGCCGATCTGTATGCCGCCATCGATATGGTCACCAAAAAAGTCCAAGCGCAGTTGCGTAAGCGCCATAGTAAATTCAAGGCGCTCAACCACAAGGTAGCGGCGTCAGCCAAGCGCTCGGCGCGGGCCATGGTGGCGTAAAGGAAGAGCGGCGCACCGTTGACCACGGCATGGGGATGTCGTTAGGTTTGCGAATGCTCTTGCGCGCTCGAACTGTGCTCCCGATTTCTCATCCTCCAGTTGCGGATGGTTTTGTACGCATCAAGGGCAACCGCATTAAAGAGGTTGGTAAATGGGCGGGTTTGGTCGACCGACAAGGAGCGAAGGACTTAGGTGAAGTTATTCTCATGCCTGGCCTCGTCAATGCTCATTGTCATCTAGAGTATTCAGATTTTGTTGGAGCAATCCCGGAACCAGGCTCCTTCACTGATTGGATTAAGACAATAGTTGATCTTAAACACGATATTGATGACACGGCTCACTGCCAGTCATGGCTGCGAGGGGCTAGGCAGGCTCTTTGTCACGGTGTGACGTTGTTGGGCAACATCGAAAACCGCCGTGACCTTTTGCCGGAACTCTGGCCACAAACGCCATTACGCATGGTTTCATTTTTGGAGTTGATTGTTCTCCGTGCAAAGAGCGATTCGCAGCGAGAAATAAGAGCGGCTAATGATTGGGCCACTGTAAATACGCCGCCACGCGGTTGTGTTGGGATATCACCCCATGCTCTTTACACCACGAAGCCAGATTTACTTGAAGCATGCGCCAAACTTACCGATATGCCCCTGGCAATGCATCTGGGGGAATCTGCTGATGAAGATGAAATGTTTCATCATGGTTCGGGTGCCTTGTATGAAATGATGGCTTTGGCAGGGAGGGATATGAGTGATTGCGGAAAGCATTCTCCAATGGCACATGCGGCATGTTTTGGGATGCTTAGCGAGCAACTTCTGGTCATACACGGAAATTATTTGAATGATGCGGATATTCAAGTGCTCGCCAATAGCGGTGCGAGTCTTGTGCATTGCCCGCGCAGTCACCAATATTTCAATCATGCCGAATTTCGATTTGAAGATTTGGAATTAGCAGGTGTTAACATTTGCCTAGGGACCGACAGTCTCGCCAGCATACGTGAAAAGGAAGGGGAGCTCGAATTGTTTTCAGAAATGCGATTGTTTCGTGAGCTCCATCCGGATGTGCCCGAGGGCAATATTCTACAAATGGTCACCACAAAATCAGCTGTAGCGCTCGGAATGAAAGGGATTGTAGGTGAGATTGTCGCAGACGCATTTGCTGACCTAACTGTAATTCCATTTGGTGGTTCACAGAGTGATGCCGAGAGCGCTGTTATCGACCATGTTGGCGTAGTGAAAAAAGTGATGATAGATGGGCAATGGTATTATCCTCCGACATCAGCAGCAACTGCCTATGGTGAATGATATGCAGCAGCGTCTTTGTGAAGAGCTTGCTGGAATTGATTCAGCGGGATTGCGGAGGCGTTTACGCCAGCTCGATTCTGCGCAGGGTGTGCGGATTAATCTGGAAGGTCGGGAGCTCTTAAATTTTTCCTCGAACGATTATTTAGGGTTGGCAAATGACCCCATCTTGAAAAGAGCAGCTTCTAAAGCGATAGAAGAATTTGGTGCTGGATCAGGGTCTGCACGTCTCATTTGCGGTTCTCAATCACCGCATCATCAATTGGAGAATGCCTTGGCCGCTTTCAAAGGCACCGAGTCAGCAATATGTTTTTCCAGTGGTTACGCAGCTGCCTTGGGAGTCTTGCCGGTCGTGGTGGGTGAAGGGGATACCGTAGTAATCGACAAGCTTGTCCATGCTAGTCTGATTGATGGGGTGCGACTTTCAGGTGCCAAGTTAAGAGTTTTCAAGCACAACAATCTTGAAGATTTGGAGAGAATTCTGCAGTGGGCGGCCAGGCGTGAAGGGCACATTTTGGTCATCACTGAAAGTGTATTTTCAATGGATGGAGATCTGGCGCCAATTTTGAATCTAGTTGAATTGAAGGAGAAATATGGCGCATGGCTGATGGTAGATGAGGCGCATGCAACGGGGATTTTTGGCAAGGGTCGGCGCGGGTTGATTGAGGAATTCGGGGTTGGTGATCGCGTGGACATACAAATGGGCACGCTGGGCAAAGCTCTTGGATCGGCGGGCGGGTATATTTGTGGTTCACAGCAGTTGGTGGATTTGCTTATTAATCGAGCACGGAGCTTTGTGTTTTCAACGGCGCCCGTTCCAGTTCAAGCAGCCGCCGCAAAAGCGGCAGTTGAATGGGTGCAATCCGAGGAAGGGGAATCTAAACGTACCAGATTGTGGGGCTTGGTGGATCAACTCAAGAATGGACTAATTCAACGTGGTTGGCAATTGCCGGTGGTGCGTAGTGCCATACTGCCTCTTGTCATTGGTGATGAATCTGACGCAAAAGTTCTTTCTGAGCGCATGCTGGAGAGGGGCGTTCTCTTGCCTGTGATTCGTTACCCCACGGTTGCCCGAGGTGAAGCGCGATTGCGAATCACCGTCAGTGCGGCGCATTCTGCTGAGGATGTCGGCCAACTTTTGGAGGTCCTGGGCGATGCATAAGCTGGCTCAACTTGATCAACGTTACGTTTGGCATCCCTTCACTCAAATGCGAGATTGGGCAAAACGCGAACCGATCGTTTTGGTGAACGGCAAGGGAGCAGAATTAGAGGATGCAAATGGGAAAAGATATCTCGACGGTAATGCGTCGATCTGGACGAATTTGCACGGGCACAATCATCCTAAGCTTAACCGTGCAATTGAGCGACAATTGACCAAGGTGGCGCATACATCCTTCTTGGGATTGGCCAACGAACCAGCTTCATTATTGGCAGAGAAATTGGTGAAAGCAGCCGGTCGGCCGTTGCGCAAGGTATTTTACTCCGATGACGGTTCCACGGCGCTTGAGGTGGCGTTGAAGATGTCCTATGAATTCACACGCCGGTCCGGTAGGGCACGTGTGCCGCGTTTCCTTTCCTTAGATAGGGCGTATCACGGCGACACGGTCGGTGCCACTAGTCTTGGACATATCGATTTATTCCACAAAGCTTATCGTGGACTGTTGTTTAAGTCAGATAAAGCCATGTCGCCAGCTTGTTATCGGTGCCCATTTAATCGAGCCAAGCCTGAACGAACAGATGCGCGGGGCACGCGAAAATGTAATTGGGAATGTGTGGGAAAGGTAGAATCTCAATTGCAGGGTAGGAAGTATGCCGCCATGATAGTTGAACCCCGAGTGCAAGGGGCAGCTGGAATGGTAATGCATCCAGAAGGATGGTTGAAACGTGTTGCTGCGGCTGTGCGTGATAGCGGTGCGCTGTTGATTGCCGACGAGGTGATGACGGGGTTTGGTCGAACTGGTAAAGTATTTGCAGGCAGCAAGGAAAAAGTGGTGCCCGATTTCCTATGCCTTGCCAAGGGTTTGACTGGCGGCTATCTGCCAATGGCTGCTACTTTGACAACGGAGCCTGTTTACAATGCGTTTCTTGGTGAGTATGAGGAGTTTAAAACTTTTTTTCACGGACACAGTTATACAGGGAATCAGCTCGGAGCTTCTGTAGCGCTGGCCAGTTGGGATTTATTGAATCAACCCAAGAAGCGAGTTCGGCGCAAGGCGATGGAACGAGTTTTGGCGTCGGAATTGGAAACCTTGTGGCCACTGGCCGTGGTGGGTGATGTGCGACGCGAGGGGCTTTTAGCTGGTATTGAGCTTGTGGCTGATTGGAAATCTCGGAGGGCATTTCCTCTAAAGGACCAAGTCGGCGTACGTGTGTGTGAGGCGATGTCACAACGAGGAGTCTTGACGCGGCCGATTGGCAATGTGGTTCCATTGCTGCCTCCTTATTGCACGACCAATACGCAATTACGCCGTATGGTCCGCGTCCTTCGAGAATCGATCCTGCAAGTGCTTGGTGGTGCGCGCGTTTAATCGCCTGGGGTTCGGATCCTCTCCACAAGCTCTATGACTTCCTCGGGTGGATTTTCGGTGTTGCTGGAAACGACGAGGGCCACTGCAAAATTTACCACTGCCCCCACCGCTCCGAATGCATTTGGGGTTATACCGAGAAACCAATTTTCCTCCATGCCACCTAGGAATGAGGTGCCGGGAATAAACATAATACCCTTATGTTGGAAGACGTAGAGCAGCGTGGTGCCGAGGCCGGCTATCATTCCGGTAATTGCGCCCTGTCGGTTCATGCTTTTGGAAAAGATACCCATCATCAGCACAGGGAAAATAGATGAGGCGGCAAGGCCGAAAGCAATTGCCACTGTGCCGGCAGCAAAGTCCGGTGGGTTTAAGCCGAAGTAACCGGCTAGGGCGATGGCGCCCACCATGGCGACGCGACTGGCGGTAAGCTCCTCTTTCTCGGTGATTTTTGGCTTAAATATTCCCTTGAGAAGATCGTGTGAGATGGATGAGGAGATGGCCAGTAACAAGCCGGCAGCAGTGGACAGCGCTGCGGCGAGTCCACCGGCTACCACAAGGGCAATCACCCAGTCGGGTAGTCCGGCGATCTCCGGGTTTGCGAGTACAATGATGTCCTTATCCATGGTTGTCATCTCGTTGCCTTGCCAACCGTGTTGAGATGTGGCGCTAGCGTTGAAGTCTAAATTGACTTCACTGTAATACTGGATTCGCCCATCATTATTTTTGTCTTCATGTTTGAGGAGTCCAGTCTTTTCCCAGTTTTTAAACCAAATTGGTCGCTGGTCATATGCAAGGCTTCCATTGATATCACCCACCACTCCGGGCTGAATGGTTTGCGTGAGATTTAGCCGAGCCATGGCGGCAACGGCTGGTGCGGTAGTGTAGAGAATGGCAATGAATACAAGTGCCCATCCTGCGGAAAGACGGGCGTCACTGACTTTTGGCACCGTAAAGAAGCGAATAATTACATGGGGTAAGCCAGCCGTGCCGATCATCAGTGACAGGGTGTAGGCGAACATGTTCAGTTTGCTGCCGTTTACACTGGTGGTGTATTGACTGAAGCCAAGATCTTGCACCACTTGATCAAGTTTAACCAATAACGGCGTGCCATCGGATACATTGCCGCCAAGGCCAAGTTGCGGGATCGGATTCCCGGTGAGTTCGAGTGAAATAAAAATGGCTGGTACGGTGTAGGCAAAAATGAGCACCACATACTGAACGATTTGAGTGTAAGTAATGCCCTTCATGCCCCCGAGCACGGCATAGAAAAAAACAATGCCCATGCCTATGAACAGGCCAGTGTTGTAGTCGGTTTCAAGAAAGCGGGAAAAGGCAACTCCCACACCTTTCATTTGCCCAATCACGTAGGTGACGGAAATGATGATAAGGCAGGCTACGGCTACCACGCGGGCGGTCTTTGAATAGAATCGTTCGCCGATAAACTCTGGCACGGTAAATTTCCCATATTTGCGGAGGTATGGAGCGAGCATTAGCGCCAGCAGTACATAGCCACCTGTCCAGCCCATCAAAAAAACAGAGCCGCCGTAGCCGGAAAAGGCGATCAGGCCAGCCATGGAGATAAAGGAGGCCGCACTCATCCAATCGGCGGCAGTTGCCATGCCGTTGGCAACGGGGCTCACGCCTCCGCCGGCTACGTAAAATTCCTTGGTTGACCGGGCTCTGCTCCAGATGGCAATGCCGATGTAGGACACGAAGGAGAGACCCACGATGAGGTACGTCCAAGTCTTGACGTCCACTACTCGTCCTCCTTGGGCTCAGCATTGGTCGATGTTTCAGCTTCCTCGATAAACCCATGCTTTTTATCCAACTGATTCATCAATCGCACATACACAAAAATCAGTGCCACAAAAACATAGATCGATCCTTGTTGGGCCATCCAGAACCCAAGTTTGTAGCCGCCTATTTGTATTCTATTTAACTGTTCCACAAACAGTATTCCGCAGCCGTAAGAGACAACAAACCACAAGGCCATTAAACAAGCCATGATGCGAAGGTTGTCCCGCCAGTAGGCCTGGCGGCGTTTGGAAAGTGATTCTTTTTCAGCCATAATTTTAGCCCGATGGCTTGGCGTTTCTATCAAAGGTGTAGCCTTAGCGCAATGCTCCGGTGTTTGTGGTATGCTTCGCGTTTGACCTTCCATTTTAACCGACTCTGACGTAAGTTCCGCCGTTCTGGAAATGCCGAGTGTTTACATCAAGACTTATGGATGTCAGATGAACGAGCGCGACAGCGAGGCGGTTGCTGCGCAGCTAGTGGCCAAGGGCTATGCCATGACGCTGAACGAACAACATGCCGATGTGATACTGCTTAACACCTGCAGCGTGCGTGATGCTGCCGAGCAGAAGGCGCTCAACAAGATGGAAACGCTGATCGGCCAGACGCGAAAACGCAATTCCCAAGCCGTGCTCGGTTTCATGGGGTGCATGGCGCAGAGTCGTGGGCAGGAGTTAATTGACCAATTGCCCGATGTGGATCTCGTATTGGGCACACAGAAATTCCACCGTGCCGGCGAGCACATTAATTCGCTCTTAACCGGCCAACGCAACAAGGTTGTGGACACCAGTGAGGAAGCTGGCAGCGAGGCAACGATCCGGGAACACCTGCTAAATGGTGCCAGCGTCGGCAAGGCAGTTACTGCCTTCGTGAGCATCATGCAGGGCTGCAATCAGTTTTGCACTTTCTGCATCGTGCCTTACACACGGGGCCGTGAGCGTAGCCGCAGCATTAAGGATATCGTTGGTGAATGTCGTGAACTTGTGAATGGTGGCGTAAAGGAAATCACTTTGCTCGGTCAAATTGTTAATAGCTACGGTCGCCGCGAGATTGGCGTGAAGGACGGCAAGAGCGCCTTCGTGCAACTTATTGAAGCGGTGCATGAAGTTGAGGGGATCGAGCGCATTCGGTTCACCTCGCCGCATCCCAAGGGCTATGGCGATGACCTGGTTGAGGCCTACTCGCGCCTGCCAAAGTTGATGGGAAACGCGCATTTGCCTGTGCAGAGTGGCAGCGACCGGGTGCTCAAGCTCATGCACCGCGGCTACACACGCACACGATTCCTAGAGTTGGTTAGTAAATTGCGCGCCGTTCAACCGGAAATAGGCATCGGCACGGACATCATCGTGGGCTTCCCCGGCGAGACAGAGGAGGACTTTGAGCAGACGCTGAGCCTGTGCCGCGAGGTCGAGTTCGACAACGCATTTCTCTTCAAGTACAGCCAACGCCGTGATACTCCCGCCGTCGCCATGCCTGATCAGATTTCCGAGACGGTCATTCAAAAGCGTCATGCAAGGTTGCTGAAAGAGGTCGATGGAATTCGTGGCCGCAAACTGAGTGAGTACATCGGCGCACAAATGGAGGTACTCGTGGAAGGTCCCAGTCACCGTAATGCTGCACGCCTCGAAGGGCGTACGCGTTGTAACAAGATTGTTGTGTTTGAGGGTGGTGAGCGACTTGCCGGGCAAGTGATCAATGTGAAGATTACCGATGCTACCCAGTCAACCTTGTACGGTGATCCAGCCATTATGAATCTCAACTGATATGCCGGAAATCTCCCTTGCTAACTTATCCATGATCCTCGGGGCCATGGCCCTCGCGAAAGGCGTGTATTTCATCACGGCAGCCAAAAAGGCGTGTGAAATGATCAAGGCATTTCCGCGTAACGACAATGCAGGCTATCTGCTTATCCTCATCTCGATGGTTTGGTTTCTGTTGATTCTAAAGGGTGAAAATATGGCGGACTTTGAATGGGCTCGCACCCTTTTCAACGTCTTTATTTTAGCCACTGGAATCGGTTCATGCCTATATTTGAAAGATTACCTCGCAGTGCGTGGTGCGGCAGTGTTGATGATGTTGATTGCCAAGCTCATCGTGGACACGGCGCGGTTTCACGAGAGCGAATGGCGCCTTGTGCTCGTTACCGCGGCGTACCTGATGGTCATTGGCGGCATGTGGTTTACCGTCTCGCCCTGGCGAATGCGCGATCTCTTCGCGTGGGGCACCGCCGATGAAAAACGCTTCAAGATTCTCTGCGGCGTCCGCATTGGCTTCGGGATTTTACTTCTGATGTTGGGGCTTTTTGAGTTTAAATAATAATTTATTTTACCCAAGTGCTGTCTTTTTCGAGCGACAAGAATGGCTGACAATGGCAGCGAAAACAAACTCCGCGCCGACACACTTCAAGAGAATTCTCATTGCGCGCGGTGGGGCAATTGGAGATTTTATTCTCACTTTGCCCGTATTTCAGGCACTGAAGGCATCTTTTCCTCAGGTAACTTTGGGATGTCTATCGCCGGCCGGTCGCGGACAAATCGCGCAAATGGCCGGCTTAGCCGATGAAATACAAAATGTAGATGATCGATGTTGGGCGTCATTTTTTGTAAAAGACAGTCAATTGGATGGAGTTGCTTGCAATTGGCTTTCATCGTTCGACTGCATCATTTCTTATCTCCATGATCCAAGCGAAACATGGAAAACCAACGTGGTTCGAGTGTCTGATGCATTTTATTTGGGCGGATGTCATCATCCGGGCGAAATATCAGATGTGCCCGCCTCAATTTCCTTGTTGAAAGCACTTCAGCCAATTGGAATTTTTCATGCAGATCCGGTGCCGCGGATTATTCATTCAAATACAGTGCTGAAATCGGAAACGATTGCATGCCATCCAGGCAGTGGTAGTGAGTCGAAAAATTGGCCTGAAGAATACTGGTGTCAATTGATTGCCTTGTTGCTGGAACAGGGAAACATGGACTTGATGATTGTGGGCGGCGAATCTGAAACAAAAAGAGTCAGACGTCTTGGAAGTATGTTTCCCAACGCTCGGCTTCGTCTATTACTCAATGAATCCTTGACGACTGTGGCGCGTGAATTAACGAGGTGTAAAATATTTGTCGGGCATGATTCTGGCATCACGCATTTGGCGGCGGCATTGGGTGTCCGGTGTGTCGTTATCTGGGCACAGACAAATGAAAAAGTATGGCGACCACCTGGCGAAATAGTCCATATATTAAAACCTAATAATAATACCACTCCGATTGAGCCGCGCGTGGTTTTTCAGATTGTCAGAAACTTGTGCCAGTCCATTGACAAGACCTGAACCTGTGGCAGGTTGTATTAGTTGAACGCGAAGCCCGGTGCATCATCGGGGATGAAGTCAGCTAGTTGGAATTTTCTTATTTATGAAAGACCTCCAGCATACACCCAGCCAAATACTCGGATTCGGCCACCAATCTCTTTGTAGCAATACATCTAGGAATCGCACAAGTTCTCACCGAAACTCTAATTGGTTTTTCAAAAAAATCGATGTTCGAAATTATTTTTTTATAATTTTGACAGAAATCAAGAAGTCGCTCCGTACTATCTAGCGTTACGACAATAATCGTTATCTCATTACATATGCTAAAAATTAACAATCACAGGGAGCGCCAAAGTCAAAATGGATTTACACTGACCGAGTTGCTTGTGGCCATCGGAATCGTCGGCGTGCTGGGTTCGATTTTACTGACAACAATCGGACGTTCAAAATTCAAGGGATATACGGTTTACAGTCAAAATAATCTCAAGCAATTGGCGACTGCATATATTGGATACGAAGGAGAGATGGGCGAGTTTATGCCGTATGATAATGTCAAGGATGGGGGTTGGGTTGAGGAAATCAAAAAACATGAAGGATATGGAAAAGATGTTTTTTTCAGCCCGATTTGTAACGAAAACAGAGGTTACGGGCCGGGTGATTACAGGACTGCTTGGCGGCGGATTTCGCCCAAGAGTGAGTACGAATATAAGCATAAATACTGATGCGTTGTTTTTTCTTGGCAGGATGCCGAGAGATTAGCGAGGCAGGCGGGCGGCAAATTAGCAACAATCGACAGCGAAGAGGAGTGGGACCGATTTTCAGAAGTCTCGAAGGACTGGGAAAACCACAAGTACATGCGAGTAGGGATGAAAGAGCCCAGATGGTGTACGGCCTGGATGGGTGCCCGGAACAAAGAGAACGATTGGCAGTGGGTCGATTCGGGCGCTGGAGTTCCAAAGAAATATTTCGCGGCCAACGAATATGACAACACGGACGAGGGGCTGGGTTATGGGTCGTTCATGCCGTTAGGGCAAGCGAAGCAAAGTCCTACCGATCAGGACGGAAGAGGCTTGCTCTACAACACTCAAAATGTGGATTGGAGTGTGCATGGGTATATCGTTGAACGGCAGGCGATTTTCAGTAGCACTTATACGCTCAATGCTTGGGTTGTCGGTCGGCACCCAGATACAGGTGCAATTGACGAAGATAAATATTACCAAAACATGTCAGTTGCTGATGGTGACGTGCCGCTCTTTAGTGAAGGAACCGGGCCGATTGTTAGACCACAAGCTTCGGATGTTGCCCCAGCAAATTTCAGGCAGGGAGGGCAGGGCGGTTTTGGGTTATCGCGGCTGTGCATTGACCGCTACGGGAACATGGCCAACAGTATTGCGCGAATGGATGGTAGTGTGGAAAGCGTGAAGTTGATGGATTTATGGAATCAAAAATGGCACCGAGGGTGGAAGTCGCCTAGCCATGTTCCCGGGTTTTAAGGCAATGACCACTGCTCAGATATATATTTCAAGCCAAGGAAAACAATGGGGCCCCTATTCGCTGAAGCAGGTCGACTTTCTGTTGGGCAAGGGGTCCTTCCAGTCGTCCGACTGGGCATGGGCCGAATGCGTGGCGGAATGGGTTGCGTTGGCGGATTTGCTGGAGTCGCTGCGGCAGCCGGAGTCGGTGGTACACCCCGTAGAGGCTCGGTTGGAAGCCAAAAGGATTCATCCGTTGTCTCTGAAAAATGACACCCACGGCTCGTGGTGGAAAGAGGGTCTGGTTCGCAAATTGATGGCAGCGGGACTGGTCCTTTTGCTGGTGGTGGGCTGGGGAGACCCCGAGGCGGATTACAACAGCCTGCAACGACGGGATGGTATTGCGTTTGCACCGGACTCGGACGATCCTTTCGAGGGCAAGGCGATTTCCCATCATCCCAACGGCCAGCAGATGTATTCCGCGCACTTTAGAAAAGGGGTGGAGGAGGGCCAGATAGTCTCGTGGTATGCCAATGGCCAGAAACAAAGCGAGGCGGATATGAGGGATGGAAAATTTCACGGCGTGGTGACCTACTGGCACGATAACGGCCGGATGATGGGCCATTACACTTACGAGCATGGCCATGTGCAGCATCGGAAAGACTGGGATCCGGATGGTAATGTTTATAAACGGAAATAATCATGATGTTGTTGCCGGACTTGTGGGTGCAGAATTGGCATTATGAGTGTCGCCCGCCCGCCCGTTTGCCCAAAATTCTGGAGGATTGAGAGTATGAAAAATATTTATATATCAAAGGACAACCGACAGTGGGGTCCGTATGAGGCAAAACAGGTTAGCTTTCTGTTGGGGAAAGGCTCGTTTGTGTTGCACGATTGGGCTTGGGTCGAAGGCAGTACTGAATGGGTACCTATAAGCCAGATGTTAGAAATACTACAACGTGAAGAGGAAGAGCTAAAGGAAGCGAGACATGAAGAAGTGGAACATGCCAAGGAGGAATGGCGTTCCAAATTGACGAGTCCGATATCAACCATAAATAAGCCGGTTCTTATTGCGCGAACTGCGCAATATCCTCCTGTAGAGACCGCTTCTGTATGGAGTACATGGTGGAATCGAATTTTTTTTTATCCGACACTCGGTTTAGGCATTGCGGTATTCGTGGCAATGTTGGTGTTAGGTCGTCCCGATGTGGCTGACTACAATTCCCTGATCAACGAAGGTGGGATAGCTCATGAACCAGATTCTGAAAAACCTTTTGAGGGAAAAGCGATTACGCATTATCCGAATGGTCAATTAATGTATGAGGCAGAGTATAAGGACGGGAAGCAGCACGGGAAAATTTCTTCTTTTTATCAGGATGGCTCGATGCAGAGTGAGGGCACCATGGAACATGGAGTTTTCCATGGGAAATTCATTTATTATCATCCCAATGGTAAAGTGCAGTCCCACTATCAATACCGAAAAGGTATTACTACTAGCCGGAAAAACTGGGATCAAGGCGGCAAGGTAGTGATTCGTGACAAATAGAAGCATTATTGCCAGATTTATTCCAGTTTTAACTAAAAATCCCTTGCTTCTGAAGTATCTTCTTCCTATTCTTCGCGCCCTTTTTAAAAGAAAGAGGAATTTTTCGATGCCAAATAGAGTTGTCAATAAAACGCGTAAAGCAGTGTCAAAGCGGTTCAAAGTAACCGCCACGGGCAAGGTGAAACGTAATCGCCAAGGGAAGCGCCACTTGCTTTCTAGTAAAAACTCTAAACGCCGCCGCCGTTTGGGACAGCCGGCCTTGGTGGAAAAAGCCGATATGCGACGCATTACAGAGAGCTTGCCATTTAGTCATTAAGGATTGCCATGCGAGTAACCAACGCCTCCGCCTCACGCAAGCGCCGCCGCCGCTGGATTAAGTCCGCAAAGGGCTTCTGGCTGCGCCGTAGCAAGCTCTACCGTTATGCTAAAGGTGCGCTGGATCACGGTCGCCAATATGCCTATCGCGATCGCAAGAACAAAAAGCGGACTTTCCGAGGCTTGTGGAATGTGCGCATAAACGCTGCGTGCCGTGCTGAGGGTCTTAGCTACAGTCGTTTCATTGAAGGTTTGAAAGCTGCCAGCGTGGAGGTCAACCGAAAGATGCTTGCCGACCTCGCCGCTCAAGATGAGGCTGCCTTTGCTGAGCTCATCAAGGTCGCCCAAAGCGCCTTGGAAGTGAAGGCCGCACAAAACTAGGTCGAAACACTTTTAAGACGGGCGGCCCTAACCGGTCGCCCGTTTTTTGTTTGTAGGCAAAACTGTAAGGACTACATTCCCTGAACATCATGTCGTTGCTGGATGAGATCGAACCATTGAAGGCTGAGGCGCTGGCCGAGTTGAATGCTGCTGCAGACCAAGCTGCACTAGATCAGGCCAAGGGAAAATGGCTGGGGCCGCAAGGTCGCTTCACGGGTTTGATGAAGCAGTTGGGTGCGTTGCCTAAAGGAGACCGGCCTACAGCTGGCAAGGTAATCAATATTGCTAAGGGTGAGTTGGAAACAGCCCTGAAAGCTGCGCGGGATCGTATCGTGTTGACTGGTGTCGTGCCAACGGAATCGACGGATTTCACCGCCCCCGGCCGGCGGTGTTCACTTGGTAAACTCCATCCGCTTACTCAGGCTACTGAGGATATCGTCAAGAGCTTTCGCAAGCTTGGCTTTGTGGTTGCCGATGGTCCTGAGGTGGAGGATGAATATCACTGCTTCGATGCCCTCAACACACCTGTTGATCATCCCGCTCGTGATGCGCAGGATACTTTTTACGTTGCCGCCGATGGCCGACCATTGCTGCGTACGCACACTTCCAGTGTGCAGATTCGTGTGATGAAGAAACAGAAGCCGCCGGTGCGCATCATTGTGCCGGGCCGCGTGTATCGTCGAGATACCGCCGATGCCACACATAATCCAACCTTTAACCAGGTTGAAGGACTATACGTGGACAAGGGCGTCACAGTGGCTGATCTCAAGGGTACAGTGGAGTTTGTTTTCCGTGAGTTGATGGGGCCTAAAACACAGATACGTTTTCGTCCGCATTATTTCAGCTACACCGAGCCAAGCTTTGAGATCGATTTTTCCAACGCGCTCACTCGTAAGATGGGCAAGGATTGGCTGGAGATCGCCGGTTGCGGGATGGTACATCCAGCCGTGCTTGAGGAAGTGGGAATCGATCCGGAGGGTTGGAGTGGATGGGCTTTTGGCTTTGGGATCGAGCGCATTGCGATGCTTCGCTATGGCATCAATGACATTAGGCTTTTCTACGAAAATGATGTTCGTTTCCTGCAGCAATTTTAAATCACCATGAAAGTCACCTACAACTGGCTCAAGCAATATGTCGATTTTGATTGGGCGGTGGAAGAACTTGCCGAACGCATTACTATGCTCGGTGTGGAAGTTGAGGGCATGGAGTCATCCGGTGGCACGTTTGATGGAATCGTCGTCGGTGAAGTGATCACGCGCGAACAACATCCGAATGGTGACCGGTTGACACTCTGCAAGGTGAATGACGGTATTGGCGAACGTCAGATCGTTTGCGGTGCGATAAATTTTGAGGCCGGCGACAAGGTTGCGTTGGCCTTGCCGGGCACATCCATGCCGGTTGAAGATGGTGAAAAGCCGGTTATCCTCAAAGAAGGCAAAATACGCGGCGAACTCTCTCAAGGTATGATGTGCTCTGGTCGTGAGCTTAATCTAAACGACGAACATGAAGGGAGCCGTGTTCTGCCGGGCGACGCCCGTGTAGGTCAATCCTTTGCTGTGCACCTTGGTCAAGCTGAGAGCGATGTGGTTTATGATTTGGAAATCACTCCCAATCGTCCCGATCTCAATGGCGTGATTGGCCTCGCACGTGAGATTGCCGCGCTTACTGGAAATCCACTGAAAATACCTGAAGTGCCCCAGGTGTCATCCGGGAACAAGGCTGCCGATCTGGTCGATGTGCGTATTGAAGATAACGCACTTTGCCCTCGTTACAATGCTTGTGTGATTGAAGGTGTTCGCGTCGGCCCTAGTCCAGATTGGCTGGCAAGTATTCTTGAAAAGGTCGGCATTCGTAGCATCAACAACATTGTTGATGTCACAAATTATGTGATGATGGAAACTGGGCAACCGTTGCACGCCTTTGATCTGCATTTGCTCGCCAGGACCAACAACAAGCCGACGGTCGTAGTGCGCCGCGCCAGTGATGGTGAGAAATTTACAACGCTCGATGAACAAGAACACAACCTCACTTCAGATAATCTCCTGATTGCTGATCCGGAAAAGGGCATTGCGCTTGCCGGTGTGATGGGCGGCTTTAACACTGAGATCAAAGAGAATACCCGGGATGTGTTGCTGGAGACGGCGTATTTTTGCCCGAAAAACATTCGCGCCACAGCCAAGAATACCGGTCTCCATACCGATGCAAGCTATCGGTTCGAACGCGGCGCTGATGTGAGCGTGGTGGAATGGGCCAGTCAACGAGCCGCGCAACTCATGGCAGAAGTCAGCGGTGGTACCGTGGCAGAAGGAGATGTTGATGTCTTTCCTGGCGAACCAAAGCCGATTGAGATCAGATTGCGACATCATTGCACGGATGAATTGTTGGGTATTACGATTGATCCTAAGCAGAGTGTGTCTTACCTGCAGGGACTTCAATTGGAGTTGTCTGCACAAGACGATTTATCAGCGACGTTTCTCATCCCAACATGGCGCGTTGATTTGAAGCGGGAGATCGATCTGATTGAAGAGATTTGTCGCTTGCATGGCATTGACCAAATTCCC
>CBFHWX010000006.1:0-33725 GCA_965659445.1 Limisphaerales bacterium
GGCCGGCGGTTGAGCAGCACATCCTCCACACGCTCAAGCAGTTCCGGCTTAATCTCCTCGTACACCTCCAGCATACCGGCGTTTACGATGCCCATGTCCAAGCCGGCCTGCACAGCGTGGTACAAAAACGCGGAGTGCATCGCCTCACGCACCACGTTGTTGCCGCGGAAAGAAAATGAAATATTGCTCACGCCTCCACTTGTACGCGCACCGGGGCAAACCTCCTTCACACGCCTCACTCCCTCGATAAAGTTCACCGCATAATCGTTATGCTCTTCCATGCCGGTGGCGACAGTGAGTATGTTGAGGTCAAAAATAATATCCTCTGGTGGAAAATCCGCCTGTTCAGTAAGCAGCTTGTAGGCGCGCTCGGCGATGGCCACCTTTTCCTCCACCGTGGCGGCCTGTCCTTTTTCGTCAAACGCCATCACAACCACCGCAGCGCCATAACGCCGGCACAGGCGTGCTTGTTTTAAAAACTCTTCCTCGCCCGCTTTGAGGCTGATGGAGTTCACGATGCCCTTGCCCTGCAGACATTTCAGGCCTTCCTCAAGAACGGTCCATTTGGAGCTGTCCACCATCACCGGCACACGGGCTATATCCGGATCCACGGCGAGTAGGTTAAGAAATCGCCGCATACAATCTTCCGAATCCAACAGCCCCTCATCGAAGCAGACGTCGATAACATTCGCGCCGTTTTCCACCTGCTGTCGCGCCAGTGACAGCGCACCCTCAAAGTCGTCTTCCTTGATGAGTTTCTTGAACTTTGGCGAGCCCATCACGTTCGTGCGTTCGCCGACCATAACCAGTTGCCCGGTCCTATCGCTTGCTTCAAACGGCTCCAAGCCACTCAGGCGCAGAGAAACTTTCCGTTGCTCAGGCACTCGCGGCGGGCAATCACGGAGGCTCTTGATGATTGCCTTGAGATGTGCCGGTGTAGTGCCGCAACAGCCCCCGGCCATGTTCAGCAATCCCTGATCTGCCAAATCACGCAGAGCCGACGCCGTGTCTTCCGGGCGTTCATCATAGCCCGAGTCACTCAGCGGATTCGGCAAGCCGGCATTGGGATAGCAATGAACAAACGCGTCTGAACAGCGCGACAGCTCACGAATGTATGGAGCCATCTCATTAGCACCAAGCGCACAGTTGATGCCCACGGTAAAGGGCTTCGCGTGCGCGATGGAATTCCAAA
Organism: Limisphaerales bacterium; assembly: GCA_965659445.1. Lineage (GTDB taxonomy): Bacteria > Verrucomicrobiota > Verrucomicrobiia > Limisphaerales > UBA1100 > UBA1100. The sequence goes on from CBFHWX010000006.1 coordinate 1,193, forward strand.
AGGCCTCCGTCGTCTGTCCGGAAAGCGTGCGGCCGGAGGCATCGGTGATCGTTACCGAAACCATTACCGGCAACCGCTCACCGGTGTCTTCAAACACCTGTTCGATGGCAAACAGCGCCGCCTTTAGGTTGAGTGTGTCAAAGGTTGTTTCCGGCAGCAGAATGTCCACGCCACCTTCGATAAGTCCCTCGACTTGTTCGCGATATACAGCAACCAGTTCATCAAACGTTACCGCGCGATAGCCGGGATCATTCACATCCGGCGAAATCGACGCCGTGCGATTGGTCGGCCCAATCGCGCCGGCCACATAACGCGTTAGTGAAGGATCCTCAACCATGGCCTTCGTCACCGCCTCGCGAGCCACCTTCGCGGCAGTCACGTTCAACTCGCGGACAATCTCCTCCAGCCCGTAATCCGCCATACCAATGCGCGTGGCGCTGAAGGTGTTGGTCTCAATGATGTCACAGCCCGCCTCAAGGAAATCCGCATGGATCGCACGCACCAACTCCGGCTTCGTTAGACACAACAGATCGTTATTCCCCTTCAAATCGTTGGGATGATCCACAAAACGTTCCCCCCGAAAATCGGCTTCCTCCAACGCGTGCCCCTGAACCATTGTACCCAGCGCGCCATCTAGAAATAAGATGCGCTCGACCAACCGTCCGCGCAATTCATCAATAAGAGGCGCATTGTTCATGCAATAGAAAGTCTACCCCTTGAACATTAAACGTCAATATTAATATTCTTATATCCGGATTCATTGATATGTTTTTGTATTTATCTGATCGATTCGTCTATCAATAGAATCAATGTGTCACTCAAGGGGGATTCATGTATAGTTTGTTCATGGAATGGGTTTGTCTCCTTCTGGTAGCCAGCATCATTATTGTTTTTCTTTTTATCCGGATCAATTCGTTAGAAAACCGGATAAAATCTCAGGAGGAAAAAACTTTAGCGCGCGAAAATTTGCCTCCAGGCGTCAGTTCGACCCCCGAAATTCCAGAGGAATTGAAGCCGCCCGTTCTGGAAGTTGGGGAACCTACAGTCAGTAAAACTCCACAATATCAGAAAGATCACACACCCTCATCGGTAGAGCCTGCCGCAGGCAAAGTCGGCACTCCCATACATCTGCCGGAATTGTCACCATTGCCCGAGCAGACACCAGGACCGCAACCGGAGAAAGTTGAGCGGCCCGTCTTGGAAAGCCCTGCCACGATCGAACCTGAGCCTGTGCCCAATTCAACCAAGGAATCTTACCTTCAGGAATCCCCCACCGCTGAGGCCGCGCAGACTGCCGGCTCGCTGGAAATGAAGCTCGGCAAAGTCTGGTTCGTACGGGTGGGTGTGGTGATGGTGCTCACGGGCTTGGTGTATCTGGCACAAATGGGCTACCAGGGCATCGACGAAGCTTGGCGGCCATACATAAATGCCTCGCTTCTCTACCTCGTTAGCTTCGGCCTGATGGCCGCGGGTCTCTTTCTGCACAAGCGGTTTGAGTCTCTAAAAAATTTCTCGGAAGTCCTCACCGGCGGCGGTATGGCAGCGGTGTATTTTTCAACCTTCGCACTTTACAGAGTAAAAGCCCCGATCCTCGGCTTGATCCCAACCCCTATCCTTGCCGGCGAGTTGCTCGCGGCGTGGGCGATCTTCATCATTTGGTTCGCCACAAAAAAGAAGTCGGAAGTCATGGCCATGTTTGCCGTGGCCGGAGCGTACTACGCCTCGTATATGCCTTCGATTTACGACCCCGCAGGTAGCGACGTACGTTTCATCTTTGCCTCCAACATCGGACTGGCCGTCGCCTCTACGTTTTTCTTGATTCGCAATCGCTGGGCGAACCTGTCCTTCCTCAGCCTGCTCACCACATACGTGGGCTTTGCCTACTGGCGCTTCAAACATCCGGTGGCCGACTCGGCCATCTTTCAAGAAGGTGCCGTCTTCCTCGGCGTTTACTGGATCATCTTCACCGCGGCTGGGTTCCTCTCGCGCCACGAGGAAATGACCGCGAACAAACGATCCACCTTCATCAACCTTAACAACGGAGGATTCTTCGCGCTTATCACCATCACGATGCTACAAGTCCCGGAATTGCGCGATCAATACTGGATTTTTCCGCTCGCCTTTAGCGGTGTGTTGGTCGGCTTATATTTTCTCGCGAAACGATTGCTCACCGACGAGGAATTATTCGCGGATGTCATCCTCGCCAAAGCGGCAGTACTCCTAACTCTCGCGTTTATGACTCTGCAATCGGCAGGCCAATTCCGCGCGCTGCTGTTGGCTGCCGAAAGCATCACCATCCTCTACTTCGGCCTTCGCTCCCGCCAACGATTGCTGCAATACGCTGCGGCCGCCATTGCACTGGTAGGTGCAGCCTTCGCGGGATACGCCATTGTATTAACCGTTTCCAAGCTCTACGGAGGCTTCTGGGCACCTACTTTGCGTCTTGGGATGTTCTTCGGTCTATTAATGCTGGTTGCCGCTTGGGTGGCCCGGCACTGGGAGGGGAAACGTGAACCCGACGATCCATTGCAGCAACTCCCCGATTTATTTGCAGTGATCGGCCTGGGCTTTGGCTTGATCACCTGCCTTGCAACCCTTACCCGTGAGTATCCTGCAATTACAGCCTTTGCCTTCGCAAGCTTCGGTCTGGTCGCGCTGTGCCTAAGCAAGAATCTTCGTATCGTTTCCGTCCTGATTTTTGGTGAAATCTATCTGTTCGGCGGATTACTCTTGTGGCTGCCTCTGGGATTTTTCCCTAAATTTTTCCCTAATTCGATCATCCCGGAATGGAACCCATTCCTGATGCTCGTGATTGCTGCTCTCGCCCAACAGTGGCACCAGCGCTATGCAGACAAGGAGGACAACGTAGTCGATTCCGATATTTTTATTCCCACCATTTGCCAAGCGATTTGCACCCTCGGCATGGGGCTAATTGCCATGGCAGGGATACTGCATCTCTTGGACTTCGACTTCACGCACATGGCGATTACCACCGCAGTCATGGGCTTGCTTTTTACTGCTTACGCTTACGGACTACGCTCTGGCCAAGCATATTCGCTCGCCCAGTTTTTTGTGGTGAGCGCTACGGGGCTCTATGTGCTTCAAATGTTCCTGCCCGGTTCCGATCTCACATGGCAGTTCGCATTGATACCATTAATAATTACCTTTGGTAACGGCTTATTCCTCGACCGCGCCAAGGAACACTTGGCTAATCGATTTGATTTCTCCCTAAGTCGCCTCAGCTATAACAGTAGTGCCCAACAAGCCATCAGTATTTTGGCCGGCCTGATGGTTGCGTTGAAATTTGTACCCGAAGAGCATCAACTTTGGGTTTTACCAATTATGGGTGTGTTGCTCAGCATCATTAGCCTTGGATTGAGCCTCACCCCGGCCATTATTGCTTCGCAGTCGTTTGTCATTATAGCCGCGCTCATTGCGCCACTAAGGATGTTTGTGCCCGAAGCCGAAGCAGCCATGACGCTTATCCCTGCCCTGGTGATGCTGGGCATGAGCCATTTTCTCCTGCACTCACGTGAGTTGATTGAAGACAAGACACATCCGCTGCGCATACTGGGCAACATCGGCATTCAGCTGTATTTTTTCTACGGCTGGGCAATCTGCCTGGTTTGGGGAATAAAATTTGTCCCGACAGACGCGTTCTTTCTCATCTTCACGGTGGTGGCCATCGGCCATGCGCTAGCCCATCGCCGGCGTGAACGACTGGAACGCATTATTGTGGCATCAGGATTTTTCCTGATCGGATTCCTGAGTTTCTGGATGCACACGGCAATGCACTGGAATGCGCCGCGGATTATGGATGTGATTCCCTTGTTGCTCCTGCTAGGCGGGCAACTGGCAATACGCCGCCGAGACAAGGAGGGCGCGATCGCTGAGATCGTGCATGTAGTCATCATCACCATCATCAACCTTAGCCTTTGGCAATGGACTTCTCGTATGGTACCCGGCGATGCGGATGTGATCTCGTGGGGTGTGCTGGCTTTTATACTGATCGGCATCGGCCTGTTTGCCATGGAACGCGCACACCGGCTGTTCGGCCTGTTTTTGCTTCTGGTTTCCATCGTCAATCTCACGCTGCTGGCTTGGCGAAACCTCGAGGGTGCCACTCGCATCCTCACCTTCATGGGCATGGGTGTAATCCTTATCGTACTAGGTGGCCTGTACCACAAGTTTCAGAAAAAAATAACAGAATACCTCTAGGTATAGCGCAACACACGCACTGTCTCGCCTTCGGCCAGCGTTGTTCCCGATGGAACATCCACAAGGGCGTTGGCCTGCCCTAGCGACCCAACCGCGTGGGAGGCCTGCAGACCAGTGGCGTGCACTCGACCTTCACCATCCACCCGTACGCGCATGAAATGACGGCGATCGCCGTGGTTGGGCAGCGGATCAGCCAACACACCAGGATGTGCCGGCAAATCCAGATCGGAAGCACCCTGCATTTGAAGAATAACCGGCCGCACTAGCACCAGGAAGGTGACCAAGGCAGAAACCGGATTGCCCGGCACACCAAAGAGCGGTTTGCCTTTCAGCCGACCAAAGACAAATGGCTTGCCAGGTTTGATTTGTACCTTCCAGAAATCCAGAGTGCCACCGAGCTGTTCGAAAGCCGCCTTCACAAAATCGTATTCACCAACCGACACTCCTCCTGAAGTGACCACGGCATCACAATCGGCAAAGGCGGTTTGCAGCGCCTCAGTTGTGGCCTCCAACGTGTCGTGTACCAGCGGATACACGCGCGGTTCAGCCCCACTCTGGTGAATCAATTCCGCCAAGGCCGCGCGATTACTTTCGTAAATACTACCGGCGCCCAATTCATCACCGGGTTCACGCAATTCATCGCCGGTGGAAAGCACCCCGATAATCGGTTTGCGATGGACGGATACTTCCGCCATGCCGGCGGATCCGAACAATTGTAACCGTCCAGCGTGCAGACGCTCGCCGACGTGGCCAATCGTTTCGCCAGCCTTCAAGTCTTCACCTCGCAAGCGAATGTGCTCGAAAGGCTTCACTCCGTCTGTAATCTCGATGAGACCGCTGGTCGCGCGTGTGTCTTCCTGCATCACTACGGCATTGGCTCCATCCGGCGTGGGAGAACCGGTAAAGATGCGCAGACACTCACCGTCGCCCAGTTCACCTTCGAAGACGGAGCCTGCGGACACCTCACCAATGCACTTGAGTTTTGTTCCGGTGATGGCCTCAGCGGCGCGCACTGCATAGCCATCCATCGCTGAATTGTCAAAGCGCGGCAAATCAATCTTTGCTTGTGTGTCCGTGGCGAGTACGCGCTGGGCTGCTTGGAGCAAGGGAATAGTCTCAGTCGGCAACGGAGTGATAGCTTGAAGCATTTCTGCGCGGGCTTCCTCAAGCGTGTACATGCCCATGTCTGGCGAATTGTCTGGAAAAGGTCACGCCAAATAAGGCGTTAATGAAAATCATGGTATCGGCTGAGCGCCACCCAAACTTGGTGGAACGATGAGGTTGGAATGATGTTTGGGCATGGACAGAATCCCTCCTGGGCAGGCAGTCCAAGCTACAGAGGGTTTTCCTCAACCATTTTGAAATTGTCTGAATTCAGACTATTACTATAAATAGGTTTGACGAAAAAATACGTTATTTTCCAATACAAAACTGGCTAAAAATGGAGTCAAGAAGATCCTCGGTGGAGGTTTTGCCGACCACTTCCCCAACGGCGTTGACGGCGATGCGTAGGTCCATGGCGACAAGCTCGAGATTTGCCGCATCACGCAGTGCGGTGAGGCTCTTCTCGAGGCCGGCGCGTGCGCGGCGCAGGGCGTCCTGATGTCGGGCGTTGATCATCACCGGCAGCATGTCCGCGCGAATTTCACCGCTCCACACAGCAGCCCGGATGGCGTCCTTGAGCGTCTCAAGACCACCCCCATTCAGGGCGCAGGTTTCGATGATTTCATATTTGGATAAATCAAGCTGATGTGGCTGATCAATTTTGTTGGCGATGAGAATACGTTTTTTGCCGCAGAATTCATTGAGATATTTCTGATCTTCATCTGTCAACGCCTCACTTGCATCGAGCACATGCAAAATCAACTCGGCGGTCGCCACACTTTCGTGACTGCGTCGGATACCTTCGGCCTCGATGGCATCAGCGGCTTTGCGTAGGCCGGCGGTGTCGATGAACACCACAGGGATACCGCGCACATTAGCGATTTCCTCGATCGTATCGCGCGTGGTGCCGGCGGTGGCAGTGACAATAGCGCGTTCATGCCCGAGCAATTGATTGAGCAGGCTGGACTTGCCGACATTGGGTCGACCTACGATTGCGGCGCGAATTCCTCGACGTAGAATCTGACCTTCGTCAGCGGTGGCAAGCAGTTCATCAATGAACACCAGAGCGCCATCAAGCCGCAAGAGCAATTGTGCCATGGTGTCGGGCGCGATGTCTTCATCGGGGAAATCAAGATGCGCCTCAATGTGTGCCAGGGTTTGCATGAGGTCATCGCGCAATTGATTGATGCGTTGGCTGAGCTTGCCGGCGAGCTGCTCATTGGCGGCGGTCAGCGCAAGATCAGTGCGGGCGTGGATGACATCCGCCACGGCCTCGGCCTGCGCGAGATCGATGCGGCCGTTGAGAAAAGCGCGGCGAGTGAATTCGCCGGGGTCCGCACTACGCGCGCCTGCAGCAAGGACAGCCTTAAGCACGGCCTGGCTCGCTAACAGGCCTCCGTGGCAGGTGATCTCCACGGTGTCTTCCCTCGTGAATGTACGCGGCGCCTTCAATACCGCGAGGAGCACCTCATCAATCTCGCGCCCGTCATGGACAATCCTGCCATAGTGCAGTGTGTGTGTACTGGCGGTGGTGGGTTTGGCGGAGGCGTCGCCGATAGGCTCAAAACAAATCTCGGCAATCGTCAATGCCTGCTTGCCAGAAAGGCGAATCACCGCAAGGCCACCCTCGCCGAGCGGCGTCGCTATTGCGGCGATAGTGTCATCAATCATGGCCTGCTAATGAGGACAATCACCTTGCTCGGGATCATGCCCCTGCAAAAAGAGCCGCGCCTTCTCAAAACTTTTCTTGTGCATATAATGCATAAGATCAGGCGATGTGCCTTTGGGCAGGGCAGCGGTGAGCTCATCAATCCGCCCAAATATACCCATGAGATCGGGCTTGGGCTCAGTGTTCACGCGCGCCACGGCATCTTCCAGTTCGAGCAATGTGTCGAGAATTGCCTGTTCGGTTTCGGTCATGCCGCAGGCATACCTCAGAGTGCCAACAAAACCAAGACCATTGACTTGCCATGGACACTCGCCACCGCACAGACTCTGCCTGTGGCCACTGCCCGCAAATTTAAGCACCCCTTCATCCTTGGCATAGAGGGGGGCGGCACACGAACAAATGCGTTGCTCGCCGACGCGCGTGGACAGGAAATCCAACGCGCCGTATTCGGCCCTGGAAATGTACGGTTAATGGATGACTATGCGTTGGTACGATTGCTCAAAAACGTCGCAGAGCAGTTTCCAAAACCCGATGCCGTCGGCCTTGGCATGGCTGGCGCGCGAAACAAAAAAGATCTCGACCGTGTGCGAACGGCTACAGCCAAGGTCTGGAAAAACACACCCTACCATGTGACACATGATTTGGAGATCGCGCTTGGTCCGCGAGTAGGCACTTCAGTTCTCGTCCTTTCCGGAACGGGTTCCTGTTGCTTCGGACGGGCCCTCGACGGACAGACGGTGAAGATGGGAGGTTGGGGTCACATACTTGGCGACAAGGGCAGCGGGTTTGAAATTGGACTCCGCGGTTTGAAGGCGGTGGTATTTTATTTTGATCGCGATGCCACCTGGTCTCGTCTTGGCGAACGGTTGCTGGCGGCTACGACCTGCAATGAACCAAATGATCTTATCGACTGGGTGGCTCAGGCGGACAAGGCAGCCATCGCAGCGTTAGCAGTAGAGGTTTTTGCGGCCAGCAAACAGCGCGATCGGATCGCACAGGATGTTCTTAAAGGCGCAGTGTCCACACTGTCAAAAGACTCCATTGACTGCGCCAAAAAACTTGCTGACAAGGATGAGCCGATAGAGTTCGTCCTGACCGGTGGGGTATTCCGCAACCAGCCCGCCTTTACCAAAGCCGTTAGCAGGGAGATTCGGCGGCATTGGCCCAAGGCCAAGATTGCCAAACTCAAACGCGACGGGGTTTGGGGGGCGATTGCGTTGGCGCAAAAACTGTCGACGATCGAAGACGTAAGGGAAATCCCCAACACCAAGAAAACAGAGACTCTTTCGCCGACCGAAGAACGCAATCCGCGCTCGAATAATTTGGACAAGCTGCCGATTAATAAGGCAATTGAGTTAATGCTCAACGAGGAGGCGCGAGGGGTGAAAGCAGTCTTGGCAGAGCGTAAAAAGATTGAGCAGGTGGTCGGCTGGGTGGTGAAGTCGCTTAGGGATGGTGGGCGATTGTTATATGTGGGCGCGGGAACAAGTGGTCGATTGGGCGTGCTGGATGCGAGTGAATGTCCACCCACCTTTCGGGCACCGGCGGAGCAGGTACAGGGGATCATCGCGGGCGGCGCGCACGCGTTGACGCGTTCGATTGAAGGCGCGGAGGATGATCCTGAATCCGGCGCGCGAGCGGTTCAATTTCGCGGTGTGAACAAGAAAGATGTAGTGATTGGTATTGCGGCAAGTGGTCGCACATCGTTCGTATGGGGAGCAATGGGGGAGGCGAGCGCACGCGGAGCACAAACGGCTTTGGTATGTTTCAATCCAAATATGAAACGCCACGCCGGTGTGCCGCAGTTAATTCTTGCGCCGGCAATCGGGCCAGAAGTTTTGACCGGCTCCACACGCTTGAAGGCGGGGACGGCGACAAAACTGATTCTGAACTGCATCACCACGCTGGCCATGGTGCGGCTAGGCAAAGTGACGAGCAACCTGATGGTGGACCTCAACCCCAAGAATAAAAAACTGCGCGAGCGGGCCGTGCGCATCGTGCAAACACTGACGGAATCCGAGGCAGCCACGGCACATGCAGCACTCGTGCATACAAACTGGGTGGTGAAAGACGCGTTGCGGCGACTGGGCTATTAATTCAAGGCTTACCCTGGGCTGCGGCGCGAAGTTGGGCTAGTGACTTGGGCCCGATCAGGATCGCCTCGATGAATCCAACTCGATCGATAATAAAAAAGGTGGGCTTTGTTTCGGCATCTTTATAGGGCTCTGGGAGAAAGCTGGCGGTGCCAACGGGAAACTTGGGTCCAGTGCGTTTAACAAACGCGTCCACCACAACTGCCTTGTCACTACTCACTCCTAGGATCAGCAGCTCGCCACGCGTAAACTCACTTTTAAGCTGGTTCAAAAGTGGCACGGCCTTGCCGCATGCCGGGCTGTTCCCGCTCATTACCATCAAGATAACCCGCGTGTTTTTTGCGTTTTTTATAGAATAACTGCCGCCAGAGGTTCCGTACATTTCCATGTTCGGCGCGCGGCGGTTGAGGTATTCTTCGGTCCAAATTTGTGTGATTGGGCTTAAACTGCCGCCAAGAAGGCTCTCGGCAATGCCACGGGCTTTCTCATCGAGCCCTCCCGACTGCATGGGTGCTTTGCCCTCGGCAATGTCTTGAGCTTGTTGCTGAATCCCGGCCACCTGCTCGAGACGACTGAAGGCTTCCTCAGTATTCTCCACATGCAAACCTACATTTGCTGCGTAGCCGTGAAGTAATGCCGGCTTAATACTGTAACAGGCAATTAATGAGAGTAGCGTGCCAATACCCGCCAACCATGGCTTTGGAACCACCATTCTCTCACCTGCCTGATAGAGATGCGTGGCGCCAGCCGTGATCCCGATGAGTCCCAGCAACGCACCAATAGCTCCGAACCATTGGCCGAAAGATGCTATGAACATTTTGATGCCGCGCTTTTTGGTGTCCTCGACAAGTACATTCTGCATCTGATCTAGACTTCCACTGATTTGAACTTTTCCTGTGGATCCTGGATCATATTCCAAACCATAGAAGGCAACGCCACCCAGCACACAACCCAGAATGCCCAACAGCAAACTAGTAAAGGCTTTACCACAGCGCTTGGGCTGAAACTCAACAGGAGCTGCAACGGAAGACTCCTCTGGTGGCGGGGGTGGCGGCGGAATTTCGTCTGGCATGGCCGGTTTCATTTAATTTAACCCCGATTTTGCCAATTTGTCGAGGGCCTCCGAATGATTTATCGGAAAATCCTTGCGCCCCGGCTCTGGTCATCGGACGTTGTGGCAAGTGCGCACGGTCATTTATCCCGGCAGTTTCGATCCGTTCACCAACGGTCATTTGGATGTGGTGGAACGGGCGGCCAAGTTGTTTGACCGCGTGATAGTTGCGGTGGCGCAAAACACAGACAAACAGACACTCTTCACGCAGGCCGAGCGCAAGCGCCAAATCGTCACGGTGCTGAATGATTTTCCGAACGTGGAAGTCACGGAATTCAAGGGTTTGCTGGTGGAATTTGCCAAGGCCCAAAAGGCGCAGGCGATCATCCGCGGGCTGCGGGCGGTTTCGGATTTTGAATTTGAATTTCAGCTCGCCCTGATGAACCGCAAGCTGGATGAGGAGATTGAGACAATTTTTATGATGCCCCGCGAAGCCTATACTTTTCTCAGCTCCAAACTGGTTAAGGAGATCGCCCAGCTCGGCGGCGATGTTAACGCGTTTGTGCCGGCTAATGTGGAGCAAGCGCTTCAGGGCAAATTAAAATAAACCGGCGCGGCATAAAAAGTGGTCAAAAAAGAGGCAGTCATGGCTATCAACGTACACTTGGAGCAGCTTGAGGAGCAGGATTTACAACTCACCGGTAAACTGCCGGCGGACATCCTGAACCTCCAACTGGACAGCGAGCAAGGCCTCATTCACGCCGCTGATACACTAAAATATCAGCTCCAAGCCACGCATGCTGATGACAACCTCATTTTACAAGGCCAGCTGGAAATTGACCTCACCTGCGACTGTGCACGCTGCCTTAAGCCATTTACTTACAAAATGGATTTCCCAGAGTGGAATTGTGTTTTGCCCCTCAAGGGCCCTGACGCCATCGAGATAATTGGCGAACACGTGGACTTGACTCCGTGGGTTCGTGAAGATATTTTGCTCGGCCTTCCACAGCACCCGCTGTGTGGTTCGGCATGCCAAGGGCTGGTTCTTCAAAAGGAAGAACCCCCAGAGACGGACGCTGACGAGCCCTCCACTGACTGGAGCAAGCTGGATGAGTGGAAACAACAATAACCTTTAGGTTAATTAGAAAATGGCCGTACCAAAACGCAGAACCTCACGTAGCCGCCGCCGCAAGCGTCAGGCCTCCAACAGTGTGCTCAAGCTGCCCAAGCTGCAGGATTGCCCGCAATGCGGGGTGCCTGCACAGCCCCACCGAGTTTGCCCAAGCTGCGGCTTCTACAAAGGCCGGCAAATCCTCACCATCAAAGGTCAGTCCTAACTAGCCCGCTTCTCGATCCAACCTTCTCGAGGCCATGCGCATTGCGGTGGATGTGATGGGAGGCGACTACGGGCCCGCCGAGGCTGTGGCCGGTGCCTGCAAGGCGCTTGAGGAAAATCCCTTGATCACCCAAGTCCTGCTTGTGGGTCAACCCGCGACCATCAAGGCCGCCTTGTACGCCCATACCGAAACCGATCGTCTTCGCATCGTGCCGGCCGCCGACGTGCTTACCATGGGAAATAAGCCGGTGGAGGCGTTGCGCCACAAAAAAGACACGTCCATCGCCCGCGCCGTGACGTTGTTAAAAGAGGGTGAAGCCGATGCGCTGGTCTCGCCCGGCAACACCGGCGGTATTGTCGCAGCCGCCACGCTCGGTTTAAGAACCATTAAAGGCATCGATCGACCCACCCTTGCCGCAGTCATCCCCGCACCCGCCAATGAATTTCTTCTGCTTGATGCCGGCGCAAACGTGGAATGCAAACCGGCACATCTTGCGCAGTTTGCTGTGCTGGGGAACACTTATGCCGCTGAAGTGCAGGGCAAAAACCAACCGCGCGTGGGGCTGCTCAATGTGGGCAGTGAGGATGTAAAAGGCACCGAGATGATCCGCGAAGCACACCAATTGTGTCGCAGACTCAATCTGAATTTCGTCGGCAATCTTGAAGGCCGGGACTTATTTTCCAATCACGCTGATGTGGTGGTGACGGATGGCTTTGTTGGCAACATCGTGCTCAAAACAACCGAGGGATTGGCCACCGGCTTGTTCGGCTGGCTGCAAGAGGCGATGGAGGAAAATCCAAAACGCCAACTCGGCGCGTTCCTCACCAAGAACGCCTTTCGTTCCATCCAGGAGCGTCACGATCCCGACACCTACGGCGGTGCGCCCTTGCTTGGATTGCGCCGACCCGTTATCATTGCCCACGGAAACGCGCGCGCCGTGGCAATCGCAAAGGCCATAGACCAAGCCGCCACCGCTGTTTCACAAAAATTAACCCAACGCATCGCGGCAGCAACCGAGGCATTGAACTCATGAGCGAAGAAAACCAGCTGCAAGATTGTGCCATAACCGGCATCGGTTCCTATGTTCCAGAGCGCGTGCTCACCAACGCCGATCTGGAAAAGATCGTGAAAACCACCGACGAGTGGATCATCACGCGCACCGGTATCAAGGAGCGCCGAATGGCCGCCGAGGGCGAGCACACCTCGACCATGGCCGTCAAGGCCGCACATCGAGCTCTAGAGCAAGCCGGGCTGGCCGCCGCTGATCTGGATCTCATCGTCGTGGCCACCATCACGCCCGACATGCCTTTCCCCGCCACTGCCTGCCTTGTGCAGCGGGAATTGGGTGCTACCAAGGCCGCAGCCTTCGACCTTGAAGCCGCCTGTTCCGGTTTTATTTATGCGATCGAAATTGGCCGAGCCTTTATTGCGAGTGGTGTGTATGAAAACATCCTGGTCATCGGCGCGGAAAAACTATCCTCAATCATTGACTGGGAAGATCGCAACACCTGCGTGCTCTTTGGCGATGGCGCGGGCGCAGCGGTGCTGCAACGGCGCGAAGGCGCACGCGGCGTGCTGGCTACCCGCCTCGGCAGCGATGGCACCAAAGCCGACATTCTCGCCATGCCCGGCGGCGGCAGCCGCCGACCCGCCACCGTCGATTCCGTAAACGAACGAATTCATTTTCTTAAGATGGAAGGCAAGGAGGTGTTCAAGGCCGCCGTCAACGCCATGACCGGCGCGGCCAGAGACGTCCTTGAGCGGAGCGGCGTGGGCATTGAGGACATTAAATGCATCATCCCGCATCAGGCCAATCAGCGCATCATCAGTGCCATCGGCGAACGTCTCGGCGCCCGCGAAGATCAAGTGTTCATAAATCTGCAAAAATACGGCAACACCTCTGCTGCTAGCGTGGCCGTTGCCCTAGACGAGGCCCTGCAGACCGGCAAAATACAGCGTGGCGACAAAATCCTCATAGTCGCCTTTGGTGCGGGACTTACGTGGGGCGCTACGGTTCTGGAGTGGTGACCTAGGCCGGATCCACACCGATCATTTCCCAGCCAAACTTATCAGCCAATTTGTTATCCAGTTCATCAGCCACTACGGAAACAACCGCCATCATCCCTTCCAGCTCTTCCTTGTCAAAACCTTGAATAGGACGGCCGTATCGGACAACAATTTCACCGGCTTCCTCGTCGAGTGCGATGGTTGCAGGCGAACTGTTGTTTTGGGTCATGCAATGATGTAACAAGACATTAACTTGGTCGGCTTCGGGTAGTTTTACGATTGGTGAAAAAACTAAAATGTATGGATATTTCGCTGAATCTATCCATCAATGCAAACTACAAATTGCGGTAGCTAAATCGATCGACGGGGCCATTCGGCACATCCCCAAGCCGCATGAACTAAATACTCTGAAATTCTCCCAACGCTGGCAAATGGAGGCCGATCAAGATGTAGTGCGTCCCAGAGCCAAAGTTTTTTATGGCAAATGGAATAAATAAATGGTGTGGGACAGTGTGCTCTGCTTTCACGAGGTAGTATGAAAATTTGGGAACCCATTCTCCCATAACAGATTGAGGATAGGATAATTTCTGCTGTGAAAACAAAAAACCCTGTTGCGAATACTGATCATTTTGCCAAGATTGCCAATTATACAATTCTAATCCCAAATGGAATGTCCCCTTCCTGTTGCTTTTTTCCACTGTCAAAGGTAAAGTAAGTGGACATGGAAACGCCTCCGCCAGCTCCACCGCCACCGCCACCGGCAACACAGCCCGCAGAAGCTGATCCGTCAGTACCACCGGCAGCTCCCACACCAATTGATCTATCAGCTACTGCCCCGGCACCACCAGCACCGCCGGAAACGGGAGCTGCTCTTCCACTCCCTCCCGGTCAGGAAACTGCCCCGCCCGACTCCAACGCCACTGTACAGGCGGTAGAACAGACTCCGGAGATTATTCCGGCCGCCCCAACCTTGGAACAGCCTGTTGAAGAACCTGTTCCAGTAGTAACGGAAATCCCTATCGAAGAAGCCCCCGCTCCAGCTGATGAGTCACCCCCGGCTGAACCAGAATCTTCAAATGAACCCAAATCGGTAGAGAGTGGCCTTCTTCTCGAGCGGGAAAAGGATCCCAATGGAGGTATTCTGCTTACCGAAGATGAAGATATCAGCCTACGTTATCCCGCCGGCATGCTACTTAAATCTGATGAAACTTCAGAGTGCTGGAATGGGCTTGAAGAGGACATGTCGATTAAAGATGATGATCTTCGACTCTTCGACTTGATTCTCCAGGATGCAATTAATGAAGATGTGGCTGACCTTCATATCAAGGAGGAGCACTACATCCACTTCCGGATGAGCCGAGGTCTGCGCGATCGGGATTGGCCCAAGCCCACCCGCAAATGGATCGAAAAGATCATCTTCCATATGTGCCCTGAGCATTTTGTGGAGGGTTTCAAGGAAGACCGGGAGGTGGACTTCTCCTATTTTGACCCGAAATTTGGCCGGTTCCGGGTCAATGTATTTTCCCAGTGTAGCCAATGGGCCATTGCCATGCGGTACATCAAGAATGACATGCCGCCTATAGAGAAGCTAGGCATCCACCCCATCTGCCTCCAGCTTGCCGAGTCCAAGCGAGGTCTTACGATACTTGCAGGCATCACCGGCTCTGGTAAATCCACCACCATGGCAGCCATGGTATTGCATCTAAACAGGCATTTCCGAAAACACATCATCACAATTGAGGACCCAGTAGAGATGATGTTCGAAGATGATCAGTGTGTTATTGAACAACGCGAAGTGGGCCTTGACACTATGAGTTTTGCGCGTGCCCTCAAGAGTGCTCTACGTGAAGATCCAGACATGGTACTGGTAGGTGAGATGCGCGATGCCACCTCCATTGGTGCCTGCCTTCGCGCAGCAGATACGGGTGCCATGGTGCTCTCCACTGTGCACACCCGCACTGCGGCCTCTGTGCCTGGACGACTGCTAGATTTCTTCCCAGAGGAGGAACGCGAAATGCAGCGAAAAAAATATGCTGAGGTAATCGTAGGTGCCATCGCTCAACGTATGTGTCCCACCATCGACGGGGGCATGTGTCCTGCTCAAGAAGTGATGATCGGCTCACCTTTGGTGAAACAGAAGATCTTTGATGGTGAATTAAACCGATTGCCTGCCTGCATCGACGCCAGTGAGGATGATGGAATGTTCAGCTTTAACCGCTGTATGTTCAACCTTGTGGAGGAAGGACGTATCACCAAGGAGATCGCTCTGGCCAACTGCACCAGCCCGCAACAACTGGAGATGTGGTTCCAAGGCATTCAGATCAACACCGGCATCGTGTAATAAATTTTTATATATCTATTCCAAGCCGGGGGATAAAACCTCCGGCTTTTTTCTTGACCCACCTTCCCTGTCAGAGTTTGATGCCCTTAAGGAGAATGCTTCTTTGGAAGCGAAGGGAGGTGGATTAACTTGACGACGTACCTCAAAAAAGAGGGAGTAGAATTCAGGGATCCAAGTACCGGTGAGGTTTTATCCATTCTCGAGGAACTCGAGACACCTGGGACGGAATACTTGAATATCACTCTGCACGACGAAGAAGGATGGAAGCTCGACGTCTATGAGAATGGATTCGTGGAATTCTATGAACACGAATACGACAAGCGTGTCGTGGGCAAAAATATCACCCACGAGCGCGTCATTCAAATGTGGCGGATGATGCAGGAAGGCAAGCGCGACCAGATCAAGAAATTGCTCAAGCGCAAACCCGATTTCATTCAATAGTCGGACCAAACAAAATGAATTAACCCAACGCCCGCAGTGTTTGACCGATCAGTTCGGCCGTGCGCTGTGTGGCGCCTTTGTTTCTTTCCACCACCGCCCTTGCGGCCATGCCCAGCGCTTCGCGTTGTTCCGGTTTCCCTAGTAAAAAAGACACTTGCCTAGCCAATTCTTCTTCATCCGCCACCTGAATTGCGGCCTCCGCCTCCAACAACAACTGTACCACCGGTTTGAAATTCTGCATGAACGGCCCAAAAATCATCGGCCGTCCCAAGGCAGCCGGTTCAATGGGATTTTGACCGCCCTGCGCAGTCAGACTTTTGCCAACGAATACGAGCGTTGCCACCTCATAAAAAGCCTTCAATTCACCGGTCGTATCCACTAATAGCACATCAGGCTTGTCCGACGACACATTCATCGCCGTACGACATCTAATGCGCAGATTCATAGGTTTTAGATTTTCGAGTACCGCACTTGCTCTCTCAAAATGCCGTGGCACCAAAACGAGAAAGAGATCCGGATGTTCCTTGCGCCATTGCGGCAGCAATTGGCATAGCAATTCTTCTTCGCCTTCAAAAGTGCTGCCGGCCACAAACACAGGCGCCTCATCGGGCACGCCGATCTCACGCAGCATTGCGCGAGGATCAGTGGTGTCCGCATCAGTGGTAGCAGTGCCATCAAATTTCATATTGCCGGTGACGATGATTGCCTTGCGATCGCAACCCAGTTCCGCCAAACGTTCAGCATCGGTTTCATTGTGCACGCCGGCCGCACGCAACGAGCGAAAGAGCGGTTTAAAAAGGTACCCATAACGGCAATAGCCATTAAAGGAATTTTCGGATAGCCGCGCATTGATCAAGTGCACAGGCACGTTTGTGCTTTTTGCCTGCCAGAAGAGATTAGGCCAAATCTCTGCCTCAACCAAAACGATCGCGGCCGGGTTGAGTGCACGGAAGGCGCACCTGACGAATGGCAGCCAATCGATGGGATAATAAACGCGATGCACATCCGCGGGCAGTTTTCGCTCGAGCTCGCCCATGCCGGTGGTAGTGATGGTGGAAACCACAACGGTCCAGTCGCGGTGATGCGGTTGCATCGACTTCACCAATTGCACAGCAAGATTAGCTTCGCCTACGGACACGGCATGCAGCCAGACAACGCGCTTGCCCTTCAGTTTTTCCCGCAAAACACCATACGCACCAAAGCGTTGTCCGAAGCCGGTTCGCCAGTTTCCGCGACGAACGAGTTTCCAGAAATAATACGGCGCGCTGAACAGAAAAAAGATAGGAAACAGGATGTTATAAAGCAGCTGCATGCGCCGAGGCGTTTTGCCACAAAGCAGGCGTGAGGTCGAGGGCTGGGACGCGCACAGCGCGTCCCAGCCGTCCCATTAAAAGTAGAACAGCGACACGACGATGAAGACCGGAATCAAAAACACCGCGCTCCAGGCCATATAGCCGAAGAAACTGGGCATCTTCACTCCGTTTTCTTCCGCTATGGCTTTCACCATGAAGTTGGGCGCATTGCCGATGTAGGTGTTGGCCCCCATAAACACCGCGCCACAACTGATGGCTAGCAGCGTGCTGCCGACGGATATGTCGAACATTCCGCCTTCGCCCATCAGCGAAGTGGGATCGCCACCGGCGGTATTGAAAAATACGACATACGTCGGCGCATTATCGAGGAAGCTTGAGAGCGTGCCGGTGAGCCAGAAATACATAGCGTTAATGGGATCATTTGTGCTCGTCTGTACCATCAGGATAACGCTCTTGAGGCCGCCGTCCACGCCGGCTTTCAGAATTAACAGCGCCGGAATCATACACACAAAGATGGCGATAAAGAGTTTAGCCACCTCAAGAATCGGTTCCCAAGTAAAGCCATTGGCGGCGCGCACGTTGGTTTCCTCCTCGCCTTCGGCGGGCACTTCATGGCCGTGCTCATCTTTTTCCACGCTATACATCGGCGTGATGCGCAGGCTGATAAACGCGATCAATATCAACAACCCATCACGCACTAAATTTGAGTAAGGCACGGTAACGCCGAAGATGGGCACTCCCGTTGCCTCGTCGTGCGATTTATCTGCACGCAACTTGTTTACCTTGGCGATTGAATGCAAATGTTCCACGCGGACGGTGTGATAGGCCTCGTTGGATTCATCGAAGGTTTCGCCTTCATGGGCTTTTACGAAGTCCACCAATGCCTTTTTCTTTTCGTCCATCACCACTTCAGCCGCTTCCATTTTTGGCTTCATTTTTTCTTCCACGGAGGCATCCTTAAATGCGCCGTCGCCGAGTGATTTGGAGAACAAAATCGCGCCGATGATGCAGCCTACCATCGCGAAGTTTAGAGCGCCTTCGAGTTTGAGCGGCACTTTCTCGCCGTCATCGGGGGCTTCGCCTTCCTTACGGAACATCAGAGTGTCCACGATAAAGAAAATAACCAGCAACGCCACTGACACCGGTGCCATCACTGGCAGCAGCTTCATCGTCCAGAAAAACTCCACGCCCTTGAGGAAGCCGAGGAAGAGCGGCGGATCACCCAGCGGCGTCAGCGAGCCGCCGATATTTGCCACGAGGAAAATGAAAAACACCACCACATGAACGCGGTGCTTGCGCCAAGCGTTGGCACGCAGGATGGGCCGAATCAGCAACATCGCGGCGCCCGTGGTACCCATCCAACTGGCGAGCGCGGTGCCTATAAAGAGGATGGCGGTGTTGACCATCGGTGAGCCGCGGAGTGAGCCCTTGAGGCAAATGCCGCCCGCAGCGGTAAACAATGCCGCAAGTAAAATGATAAACGGCACATAATCAAGCAGTACGATGTGTAAAATTTCATAAAAGGCATCGCCGCCATAGGACGCAAGAAAGGGCACGGCAAACACGGTGATCCAGCCCGCAGCCACTTTGCCGTAGTGATTGTGCCAAAAATGCGGCGCCACCAGCGGCCCCAGCGCGATGGAGAGCAGCATGCCCGCAAAGGGGATAATCCACAGCACACTGAGTTTGCTTCCATCCACACCGTGATGCGCATGTTCGTGAGCTCCACCCACTTCTGCACCCAAGAGTTCAGGCACGCCACCTAGTAGAAACAGGAGTACGACCCAACCCATCCAATGCGTTGAATTTCTCATAGGTTATGTGGTCTAACCGGAACCGCGAATTAAACCGTGCATTTTCCTATCAAAAATAGACGGTAATGGCAATTCAATTTAAAATCCACCCAACGCGATTCCCATTGGCAGCCTGTCCTTTTCAAGATACATTGATCTTCCTCGGGGTTGTTGAAACCGCATCGGATGCGGTTGTTCACCAATTGACATAGGATACAGGAAAATGCCCACAACACCTCCAAGCCGAGCTATGCGAAGGGTGCCGTGTGAGCGTTGCGGAACGGCAACTTTCATCCCGGCCAACTTGGGCACATTCGAATACGCCAACTGTCAGAAATGCGGCTGTGCGGTGATGACCCCGGTGAAGCTCGATCAGTTTGAGCTGCGGGCAGTGTGCGGCTCCGGTGGCATGGCCACGGTATATCGCGCTCATGATGAAATTCTTGACCGAGACGTGGCGGTGAAACTCATGAAGCCTGAATTTGCCGATGACTCCGACGCAATGAATGGATTTTTTCGAGAAGCACGACACCAAGCCTCATTCAATCACACAAACATCGTACAAATCTATAACTACGGCCAATTCAAGGGGAAAAAATACCTCGTGATGGAAGTCGCCGATAACGGCGATCTGGACGGGCTCATTCAAAAGCATGGCCGTGTGGATGAATTGTACGTGCTTGATGCGGGCATCAAAATGTCCAGTGCGTTGGAGTTGGTTGCCAAAAAGGGACTAATGCATCTCGATCTCAAGCCCGATAACATCCTCTACAACGCCGATGGCGAACCCAAGCTTACTGACTTCGGTATTGCTCGGCATAAGGATGAAGGACGACCTCCCGGAGGCCTGGTGGGGACACCGTATTACATCGCCCCCGAGCGAGTAGCCCTCGGTCGACAGGATTTCCGGTCTGACATGTATTCGCTTGGAGCCACCATGTTCCACGCCATTACCGGCCGTGTGCCCTTCGATGCCCCAAGCGTGGAGGAAACTGTATGGATGCATGTCAAAACGCGGCTTATTTCCCCACGCAAAATTATCAGCGACATCAGCAAAGACACCGAAGCTGCTATCCTGCGTGCCATGCATAAGGATCCAATGAAACGATTCGATAACTTTGAAGACTTCCGCATGGCCCTCGAGGCCGCCCGCAGTCGGCTGCTTGTAAAGCGTTACCGCTAAGCCAAGTCTCGACAGCCGTAACTCAATTAATTATTGTTTTTTTTTCGCGGCCAGATTAGCTCAGTTGGTAGAGCAGCAGTTTTGTAACCTGCAGGTCACCCGTTCAAGTCGGGTATCTGGCTCCATTCTCCCTACTCCACCGGCACCTCATGATATTCCAGCGCCCACTCGCGCATGAAGCGGACTTGCTTGGGCAAGATGCGATAGACAATCAACATGGGGTTATCAATGGTGCCAAGGTATTGGCGAAGCAGCGGGTTTTCATCCCAGATCGCCTGCAGTTCATCAGCATCCTCCAGAACCTCTGCCACACCGGTGATGCGTACCTGATCGTGCTTGCTGTCCATATAGCACAATTCCACTTTTGGATTAGAGGCGATCTCCTTAGTTTTATGGTACGCCTTAAGATTGGCTACATATACCGTGAAGCCATCGGTCTTCACCGGTGAGACGGGCCGCAGCCTAGGTTGATCCCCATCGATGCTGGACAGCATTGGAAACTTAGCTTCACTCATCACAGACTGCGCCAGCTCGGGCAGCTGCGCAGGATCAATCGGTTCAGATTCAGGCTTTGCCATTTTAATTCAGGTGGTCGGGATCCTTGTTAGAAAAACGCACCGTGCGTATATCCTGTTCCTTGCCGGTGGACTCCGCAATACCACCGTACAACTCCGGACGCCGACTGCGAATCCAGCGTACACCGGTGCACATCGCACGCGTCTCAGCCTTGAGATCAGCGATCACCATGTCATCACCGGCCTTCCATGTCTCGGCCAGCACATCACCATACGGGTCAAGAACCATCGCGTTACCGGTGCGCACTTCATTGTCATCCCGCCCCACACCGTTGCTGAAGATCAGGTAAATGCCGTTGTCATGTGCGCGTGCCGGCAGCCATTTCAGCAACCACTCGCGCCCCTTGGGCCCGCGAAACTCTGCCTCAATGGCTTTCGGGTTGGCCTCCCGATTCTCCCACAACGACACGTCAATCGCTCCCATGCAGCGGGGGCTGGGCGTGGCGCAGCCACCGGTCTGGTGTGGTGCAATTAGCACTTCCACCCCACGCAACGCATTGATGCGTACATTCTCGCCGAGATTGCAGTCGTAGCAAATCAAGATTCCAGCCTTGGTGCCGTTGGGTAGATTGAAGATTGTGAACTCATCTCCGCTACTCATATGCTTATTGATAAACGTATGCAGCTTACGATGGCACACCGTACGGCCATCGGGCATAGCGACCACATAACTGTTGAAAAGCCCGCCGTCCGCGCCACGCTCAATGAGGCCCGCACCGACGGAAAGATTGTGCTCCTTCGCCAATGCCAGTAGCGCCTGAGTGCATTCTCCCCCGGGCATCGGTTCGGCCAAGGCCTCCAAATCTTCTCTCGGCAAATCGCGCAAATGCCAATAGCCCGTTAGGCACATCTCTGGAAGCACCACCAAATCTGCTCCACGCCCCGCAGCCTCGGCTGTAAAACGGCGCACGGTTTCCAGATTTGCGGCCTTGTCGCCGGGCACATGCTGGAATTGCACGGAAGCTGCTCGCAGATCCTTCATCGGTGCGCCTTGTTTACCGCCTGTTCTCATCCCGCGCAATAAACGTTTCCATTTTCCTTGGCTGTTGAAATTCAACACCAAGGTGAATTTACTGCCCGGTAATAAACTCCAAAAGGTCGGCTATTTGCTGCTTGGTGAGCCCGGCCTCAAGACCTACGGGCATAATCGACTGACCTAGGCTTCGCATGCCTTTCACCTGCGTGCGCGGCAGCAGACGTTCCTGACCCAGCGGAAGTTTCACACGCACGTGCGTCGTCGTCTCATCGCCCAATAGCCCCACGATCTCCTCGCCGCCTTTTGTAGTGATCACGTAGGCTACATAATTCGCGGTCAACTCACGGTTGGGGTTGATGAAATTGGTCAGAATCTTCTCTCGTCCGGTTGTCTTGATGGTCACCAGATCCGGCCCCAGCGCAAAGCCTTCCTTGCCATAACGGTGGCACATTGCGCAGCGTTGCGTATAGATCACCTTTCCTTTCGCTGCGTTGCCCTTGAGCTTTAGCGACGGCAAGTACTCATTAATCACTTGTTGGCGCGTCTTGGGTTTTACCGGTGCCCCAAAAAGTTTCGTAACGCGCGACTGGAACGCGCCGTCTTTTTGCACGCGCAATGTGTTGAGAGTGGAAGCCGAAATATCAGCTTTCGCCACAACCTTCTTCTCAAGAGCCGTCAACAGGGCAGCGATCCGATCCGCCCGGGTTACCATTGCCGCCAAGATTTCAGCGCGTACTCGACTGGACGTCTTGGGCCACAGGCTCAAAAGATCACTCCCGACCTGTGGTTGCTGGAACTGTGCCAGCGATTGCACAACTGCCACACGCACGGCATCAGATTTTCGATTACGAGCTGCGTCCAAGAGAGCCGGGGCGGCAACCCCGTAGCCCTGACGCACCACCAGCTTCATTGCGGAAATCAGCTCAGCGTCCGGTTTTTCCCTAGCGGGCAAGGTCAGCCAGTGTAGGGCTTCTTTTTCCAGTCCGGGTAAGCGGCTAGAGGCTTTGCCGAGCGCATTCATCCACGCTATCGTCCCAGCATTCGGAGGGCGGCGCGCGATGACCAGCACAGCCTTGGCAACTTCCTCCGGCCGATTGCGCCGGCCGATGAGCTTGAGGAACTCGATCTTTGCCGCGGCGGACACCGTTGGAGCGCCGTGCATGGCCACCCACATATTACCCAAATCAACAGTGGAGGCATTCATCACGGCCGCCTCAATCCACCTATCACCACCGGCCTTGCCAAGTGCCTTCGCCAACGCAAGTTTTTTGGAGTCACTTTCGGGTAAACGCGAAGCAGTGAGTGCCAGCTGATACAAAATGTGTTTGTCTGAGTGACTTACCTGCGCGTAGACCTCTTTGGTTACCTCAGTCTGATCGGCAAAATGTTCCGCCAGAATCATCGCCTGTGTGCGCACCTCGGATTTCCCTCCTTCCAAGGCCTGCAGGACATGCTCTTTTTTGAGTGCGTCCAGTCCGTTCAAGGCCCAGAGCGCGTGGATACGGCCCAAAGATGATTGTGATTCAGCGGCCAATTTTGTTAGTGCGGGGACAATTGATTTATCCTGACGCTCATAAATCAACCGCGCGGCACAATTGCGCGTCCAGCCATTGGCATAATCAAGAAGCCCGACCAATTGAGCTGTCTTTACTTTACCAGGTAATTTGCGCTTGGGCGGTTTGAAGCCCTTGGGCGCAATGCGCCAGATCCGGCCGCGATCATTGCCGCTATCCAGATCGAGATATTTCTTAATGCTCTCAGGGATAGACCACGGATGCTCGATGGTTTCGCGGTACATATCAGCCACGTACAGGCAGCCGTCTGGAGCATTAGCAAACTGTACAGGACGAAACCAGTTATCGGTGCTCGCGACAAATTCACGCTTCTCCTCACCCTTGGGTCGTCGGGCAACTGGCTGCACCCCATCATAGTGCAAACGCTTGCGATGAATCAGGTTGCTCCCCGTATCAGCAATGAAAGCGTTTCCGAGGAAATCCTCTCCCAGTGCATCACCGCGGTAGATGGTGATACCAGTGGCTGCGGTGAAATAACCCGACACACGTCCGCCTCCCTCCACCGGACCGCGCACTGCCTTGGCCACACGCCATCGGGTGCGCACAATACGCCAGGGTTCATCAGGACTCAGGCGGAAAACAGGAGCTGAACCCCCATCAACTGCAACACTGACGCGTTGACTCGGCATGGCGTAGTGTTTGTTCCGGCCGGAATAACGCGAGGGATACATGAGCGCCATAATATGGCTTGAGTTACTACAGATAAATTGCCGTCCATAATCATCAAAGCTCATACCATGCTGGGCAGAACTACCTTCACTGCGAAGTTCCATGGTGCGGGGATTAAAGGAAAAATTCCGGCCACTTAAGGAAACGCTTTTACCGGTACCATCCTTGACCTTGCCTCCCATGGAAGAAGTGGCACCGTGGATTCGGTTATCCAAGCCCCACCGGAAGCTATTGAACATGGCCTGCACATTAAGCCGACTGCGACCAGTACCAAAGCCCTCGAAGACAGTACGGCTTATATCCGCCTTCCCATCGCCATTGGTATCCTTGAGATAAAGAATCTTGGGCGTCACACCCACAAAAACTCCTCCGTCGTATGTGATCACTGCGGTGGGCCAGGCAAGGCCTTGGGCAAAAACGCTGCTTTTCTCAAACTTCCCATCTCTATCAGCATCTTCCAGAAGTCTGATTCGGCCAGCATTCGCATCTTGATGCTCGGAGTAGCCGATCATTTCCACGACATACAAACGCCCCATTGCATCAAAGCTCATGGCAATGGGATCAGCCACCAAAGGCTCAGCAGCCACCAGCTGCAGATCATAACCTTCCTTTACCGTCAGCGTCTTGCGTGCGTCCTTGGCAGGAGTATGCGGGATGCGCGGCAACTCCTTGGGATCGGGCTCTGGATCAGCTGCTAGAAGCGTTAGAGCGGGAAAAAGAAGGAGCAAATGTGCTTTCATGGCTTGAAGGCAAGAGTAAAGAGCCATTCTCTGCTGCCAAGCGTTTTTCACATTGCCAACGACTATAATTAAGTAAGACTAACGGACATGACGCCCTCGTTGTCACGCCGCCAATTCCTTGAGTATGGCACCGCCGCCCTGACTACTGGTTTGTTATTGCAAGATGCAGCGGCGGCGGAGAAGGAGCCTATCATCGATATTCATCAGCACACCCATTACCACGGGCGCACCGATGAACAGATGATCAAGCATCAGCGTGCCATGGGCGTCACCACCACCATCCTTTTGCCCTCGGGAAAACCCGTAAAACGACCATCCACCCATGATGGACGCAGCAATGGATTGGCGGCCAAGACCGGCGGCAACGACACCGTCCTCAAAATCGCAAAGAAGTACCCCCTGGAATATCTTTTTGGCGCCAATGAAGTCCCCGATCTCCCCGACATGCAGAAGGAGCTGGAGAAATATCTCAAGGCCGGTGCGGTGATTATCGCAGAGCAAAAATTCAAGGTGGAATGTGACTCGAAGTATGTTTGGGCAGTAGCTGAGGTGGCACAGGAATTTGGAGTACCGGTCCTGATGCATTTCCAGCACAACTCGTACAACCTGAACTTTGACCGTTTCCACCGCACACTGGAGAAATTCCCAACGGTCAACTTTATCGGCCATGCACAAACATGGTGGGGTAATATCGACAAGAAACACGACCAGACAAAAATGTACCCGCTGGGCAAGGTGACCCCCGGCGGCATCACCGACAAATTGCTCTCCAACTACAGGAACATGTACGGCGACCTCTCCGCGGGTTCCGGCCTCAATTCACTTATACGTGATGAGGAGCATACCAAGGGATTCTTTGAGCGGCATCAGAACCAACTACTCTATGGCAGTGATTGTGCCGACACCATTGGGCGGGGCAAAGGTTGCCAAGGTAGCCGCACCATCGCTGCAGTCCGGCGCATTGCCTCAAGTAAAAAGATTGAGCGTAAACTGCTCTACGGAAACTCGAAGAAGCTATTTAAGCTGAAAGGTTAAAGAAGCTCCCTAACCACCGAACCCTCAGGGAGCATTCTCATTCGACGACCTTGAGCAACAAATTCGCCTTTGGGATCCAGCCCCAGCACGTGATACACGGTGGCCGCAAAGTCGGCGATGGAAACAGGGCGTTCGGTGGGCACTGCACCGTGTTTATCGCTGGCCCCGATCACCCGACCGGTTTTAATGCCACCTCCACCCATGGTGAGACTAAAACAACTCGCCCAGTGATCCCTCCCCGGCCCACGCTTGTCTTTGTTGAGCTTGGGAGTGCGACCGAATTCGCCGGCGGTAATCACCAGTGTGGTATCGAGCATACCGCGATCATCCAAGTCATTGAGTAGGGCCGAATAGGCACTATCGTAAATTGGCAACTGTTGATCCAAATGCGGGAAAATTCCCCAATGATGATCCCACGCATAAATACCCGTATCCTTATATCCCTGGATGGTAACAAATCGGACCCCTGCCTCCACCAGTCGGCGGGCCAGTAGCATGCCCTGCCCAACATTGTTACGGCCGTAAGCATCGCGCAACTTGCCCGGTTCCTTGGAGAGATCAAATGCCTGTTTTGCCTTGGTCGAAGTGGATAGGCCCAGAGCCTGCTCGGTAAAGGTGTTATGCACACGGGCAAACTCAAGCTGCTTCTCGGCACTCGCCTGAAAAAGATCAAGAGATTGCAAAAGATTTTTACGGCCCGCCAATCGGCTTACATCCACTTCCTTCGCTGTATCAAATGTCCTAATGGAAAAATCCGTGGCATTGGGGTCCTGCTTGATGAGGAAGGGATCATAGGCGCGGCCCAAATATCCACCGTAACCGGGCGCACTGTGAGCCGGATGCTTCATGTCTCCCAAATGGACAAAAGGGGGAACGGGTGCCTGCTGTTTCTGCTGAAGACTCAAAACCGCACCGATCCCCGGTGCCTGCAGATTTTTATCACGAGGACTGCCGCACATGATATCCACATCGCCTTCCCCGTGCTTGGAGCAGAAAGAATACATGGATCGGATTAGGGAAAATTTATCAGCACATTTTCCAAGCTTGGGCAATTGATCGCTCAAGTGCAGGCCAGGAATATTCGTGGGAGCGGGATTATATTTGCCCCGGATCTCCTCTGGGGCATCCGGCTTCATGTCATACATATCGATGTGGCTCGCGCCACCCTGAAGGAACATGAAAATAACATTGATCTGCTTGCGACCTCCACTGGCCGATTCATTTGCCAATACTTCAGGCAAAGACAATCCCAAGGGAGAAATTGCCCCGAGCGATAAACCGCCCATTTTGAAAAAATCCCGGCGCCTGATTGCCATCGCCATGACTCTAGGCGAACTACATCGGGTGCGCAAACCTGAAAAGGGAAACCTTTAGGCCCTATTTCTTCTTGATCGCGCTATAAACGGCGCTTTTAAATCCCTCTGTAAACCCGTTGTCTGTGGGCACTTTTTGTGTCATGCCGATCAGGATAAGATTGTTGGCCGGATCAATTTGAAACGTCGTCGAGGCATACCCTCCCCAATTGTAGGAACCTTGACTCATACCCTGTCGGTTTTTTTCCAGAAGCACCCGAAAGCCCAACCCAAACTCTGCATTACCTCCCATAGGAACACCCTTGACGCCCTTAGCACTAAGATTCATTTGTTGCACCGAAGATTCCTTGAGTAACCGCACTTTTCCTAGTTTTCCACCGTTAAGCAGCATCTGGCAAAAGCGCAGATAATCCTGAGTAGTCGAGGTCAAGCCACCTCCACCTGACTCCCAAACTGCAGGTCGAATGAAGCGGCTACGACTTGGATGGTCGGATACATTACGTTTCTTGTCAGCCCAAGTGTATGTCACCGTAAAGCGTGGAATCTTAGCCTTGGCAACATGAAAGGCAC
Source organism: Limisphaerales bacterium (assembly GCA_965659445.1). GTDB lineage: Bacteria > Verrucomicrobiota > Verrucomicrobiia > Limisphaerales > UBA1100 > UBA1100. The sequence goes on from CBFHWX010000006.1 coordinate 29,195, forward strand.
TGTCTTTCATCTTAAGTGGATTAAAAATATGTGCCTCAAAAAACTCTCCAAGTTTCTTGCCGGAAACAACTTCCACCAGATATCCGAGTACGTCGGTACTGAGACTGTACCGCCAAACCTCACCCGGATGTGACACCAATGGCATGAGTCCAAGCACATCCACCAGCTGCTTATTGGTCCGTTCATTATTCATGGGCCCCGCCTTGCGATACATTTGATCCACAGGATGATTTCCAAATATCCCATAGGTTAATCCGGAGGAATGGGAAAGCAAATGGCGTACGGTAATTGGCCGCCTTACCTTGGTATGATTACCGTCCTGAGAATACACCTTGGCATCCTTAAATTGCGGCAAATATTTAGCAATAGGATCATCCAATTTTATTTTCCCCTCCTCCACGAGCATCATGGCTGCCACCGAAGTGATCGGTTTGGTCATCGAATAAACCCGAAAGATGGAGTCTTTTCTCATCGGCTTTTTTCCCTCCACATCTGCATACCCGGCCGCTTCAAAGTGAACAATCTCACCTTCATGAAAAACCAAAGTCACCGCACCAGCAATTCGATTTTCCTTAATTTGTTGGGCAATATAATTGCTTGCCGGTTTGAGCTGTTTTGGCGCGCCCGAAAGAACCTGCAACCCTAAAGTGAACAAAAAAAGAACCGTTATTTTTCTCATATGTAAAACAATACGTTTTGATCGGTTAGGATGTTACAAAAAAACGACAAGTTCCAATTACTTCCCAGTGTCCAATCTTAAAATTTTATCAATGGCTTGATACGCCTCTTCGCGCATGTCCTTGGGAAAATTGTGATTATAATCAGGGTGCTTAATGATAAGTCCTCTTTCATTACGCATAAGTTTATAGATAGGGCGGGCTGCCTTAGCGCAGACGTCGACACTTTTCCATCGGAAGTTTGAGTCACGCAACGGTGCGTGTACAAACAATGGGCGAGGGGCTAGTGCACCGAGCAGCTCGGGAAAATCAAAGGGGATTTCATGTTGTCTCCCACGATAATCGGATAGGCGCGGCATGTAGCGAATCTGACACCAGCCGCGACCAAAGAACCAGTTGCGCTCGGCTCCATCATAATAATCAGGATAGGCATCGAATCCACAGCTGCTAGCAATCACCGTGATCCGCTCATCAAACACCGCCGTATAAATTGCATTATGCCCACCCAAAGAATGGCCTATAGCTCCAAAACCAGACTTAGCATCAACGTAAGGCAGTTTTTCCAACAAATCCAACGCGCGGGTATTATCATAAATCGCCTTCATTGTGCCGCTCACGTAGCCAAGTTTGCCAAGGTTGGGCCAGTAGTTAGCAAGATGCGTATAAGCGGGTGCAATGGTGACGTAACCACGCTCCGCCAACTCAGCTGCGTAAGCTCTTCCCTCACGACCACCCAAGCCCACGACCACCTTGTGTCCAACCTTATTGTCTGTCGGCATCAAACAAAGCACCGCTGAGGCTTTAACGCCCTTTCCAGAAACTACTGACTTGGGTACACATAAATATGCGGGAGTGCGTGAACCTGGCTCCGCCTGATAAGTAATGAGTTGGCGAATATATTTGCCGCCATCTGCCTCCTCTTCAATTTTCATATCCAGATCCACGCGCCGATCCTTGCCGGGCAATCGCCCCATGACAGCAACCATGCCTTTGACGATTTCCTCGCGTCTTTTTTGCCAATCAGCAGTCGACTTGACCGGCTGCACCTTGCCTGAGGCATCACGAAACTGGAGAAGGTTCAGTCGATCCAAACGCGGCGCAGATTGAAGCTCCACACAGAAAACCGAAATCAAAAGACCAAAAGCGAAACGGGTCATAAGGCAAGTGTTACAGGCAACCTGATGCTGGCAAGTTAAACCTAACGCGCAGTCCACTCGAGCATACGCTCAATGGGCAGCCGAGACCGCTCGATAATTTCAGGCGTGAGCTCCACTTGCGGCGTAAGATCACGCATACAATTGCGAACCTTCTCAAGTGTGTTCATTTTCATGAAGTGGCATTCATTGCAGGCGCACTTCTCGGTAGGGGCAGGAATGAACTTCTTGTCGGGGCATTCTTTCTCCAACCGATGTAACATGCCTGCTTCAGTGGCGATAATCACTGCCTCGCTATCCACCCCACGACAGTAGCTAACCATTTTTTCCGTGGAGCACACTTCATCGGCCAAAATGCGGACGGCCTTGGTGCACTCAGGATGGGCAACGACGGGGGCGTCGGGATGTTCGCTACGAATCTTGGTGATGGCCGCATGCGTCCATTCGACATGCACGTAACAGTTTCCCTCCCACAAGGTCATTGGGCGGCCTGTTTGTTCCATCACCCATTGCCCGAGGTTTTCGTCCGGCACAAACAGCAGATCCTTTTCCGGCGGACATTGCTCGACAATTTTCTTGGCGTTACCGCTGGTACAGATGACATCCGAGAGTGCCTTAACCTCCGCACTACAATTAATATAGGTAACGGTGAAGAAATTTGGGTTTGTAGCCTGCAACTTGGCGAGCTGTTCGGGCGGGCAGCTTTCCTCCAGTGAACAACCCGCATCGCGGTCGGGCAGTACAACTGTTTTCTTTGGCGATAAAATTTTCGCTGTCTCCGCCATGAAATGGACACCACAGAACACAATCACATCTGCGTCCGTTTCAGCAGCCTGTTGTGATAGTCCCAATGAATCGCCTACAAAATCACCGATATCCTGAATCTCCGGCACCTGATAATTGTGCACAAGGATGACTGCATTGAGCTTTTCCTTTAGCTCAAGGATCTCCTGCGACAACGCGTCGGTCGCGGTAGGGGTCATGACCATGGGGAGATGATAAAGCCGTTTTGTTCAATCGTCAAATAAGCGTAAAAACCTGTCCAAAACTTCTCCTTGGCGGAAATTGCCCGCTGACCTACCTTTCCCTCACCCTACGCGCCCGTTATCGGGATGAATATCCGTTGCCCATTGCCGCCAACACACCGCAAGGCCACCTTTGGTCGAGTGTACTCCGAACTCGCGCTACATCAGGCAGTGATCCGCGCCTATTCCAAACCGCTCTTTACTTGGCGCAAGGCACTTGGCATGTCGCATGATGGCCGAACACTTTATGATTTTGCCTCAGACTCATTGCAGAATGTTTCCCGCCTGCACAAGCAATTGGCCAAAGGACAATTTGGCTACCGGCCGGGTATTGAGCTGAAGTTCAATACCAACGGCAAGGAGCGCACCATCTACCTGTACCCGTGGGAGGAGCGCATTGTGGATTTGATGCTCTACCGAGAACTCACAAAATATTTTCACAGCGCCTATGAGCCCAGTTGTTACGCCTACCGCTTGGGTCGTTATGGTGTGGATAGCTGCCAGCATCGGGTGGAGGAGCTCGTGCGGCGCATGCCTCGTCCGTTGTATTTTGTGAAACGTGATGTGGCTGATTATTTCCCCACCATCAATCACGAACGGCTGCTCGAGTTATTGGCCCAGTGGATTGATCCCGACGATTATCTCTTCAAGCTTTTACACCAACGCATTGAGTTTGAGGTACTGCATGAGGAAGAAGTGGTAACGCATCGGCAAGGCATCGCCTTTGGCACGGCGATCGCGTGCTTCTTTGCCAATCTTTACCTTACTCCACTGGACCGCCGCATGCGCCGGATCAATGGTGTGAAATACTTTCGGTACGCCGATGACCTGCTTGCATTTTCCAACGATCGCAAGAGCGCCTTAACTGCGACCGAGATCATTGGTGATACTTTTGAAGAATTGCGCGTAGCCAGCAAGCCCAAGGCCCATCGTAATTTTTTCTTTCCCCGCACCGCCGGCCATACCGACGGTTCCTTTGAGGCGTGTGACCGATTCCAACATCTGGGACTGGAATTCCGCGAAGACGGCAGCGTGGGCATGGCACGCGAAAAGGGTCGAAAGATTCGCAACCAGTTCCGCTTTGCCTTTCGCCGCAAAAAAAAGCGCTTCCGCAAAACACAACAGCCGAAGGCCCGCGCACAACTGGCAACGGATATTGCGCGGGATGTGGTGGAGAATGGGTTCCGCTCGGTTTCCCTTATTGATTATTACCTGAAACACGTGAACGACGAGGAGCAGCTGCGCCAACTGGACCAATGGCTGGCTGAGGAAGTGCTGGCAATCGCTTTTGGCAAGGGCCACAAGAAAGGCAACTTCAAGCGGCTGCCTTTCCGGCGCCTACGCGCGATGGGGCTGCCCAGCCTGCGGCATCGCCGACGGTTACTGCGGCACGGGCATCTGGAATCATCGTTCTTCCAGATGCGAAATGAGAATTTAATCGCGCAGCAGCAGAGGCGGCTGCCATCGGCACGGCAAAATATTGCCGTTACCGATTCCCTCCAAACCGGGAAGCACAGGCAAACAACACTCGTGAGGGAGAGCGCCCCGTGTTGACCGGAATTAGTGACATCGTTCCCATTAGATATACATGGGACGGTGGAAGACCCATGTATATCTAATGGGCACCAGCGTTGTTTCACGCTCGGAACCCATCATACATTGGTAATCCTCCGAC
>CBFHWX010000006.1:33735-49801 GCA_965659445.1 Limisphaerales bacterium
GGAAGACCCATATATATCTAATGGACGGGGCGGGCTCTTTTCCGCCGCGCTTCGTGATATCGTGGGTAAGAAACCGACTCCATAATGGAGTCGTTCAATCGTCTCCATTATGGAGTCGGTCCAAGACATAAGTCGCCTCTGCTGTTGCGTGATTAAAAGAAAGAGAATGTTATGGGATTTTTTGACGAACTGAAAAAATCGCTTTTTGGCGAACAACCTCAAGGGCAACAGCGTCGACGGCGAACTTCTTCGGCCAATTCGAAAGATAAACCACCGATTCTAAGCCAAATCAAAAAAGGACCCTATAAAATCATTCTTATGAATGATGGAGGTAAAAAGATCGACTGCATCAAGGCCGTGCGTGGAATCAGGAGTGAATTGGGTCTTAAAGAAGCAAAGGAGATTGTTGAATCAGTACCCGTAATTTTTCTGGAAGGTGTAAGCCGGAATGAGGCTAAAAGGGTTAAACAACAACTCGAATCCGCCGGAGCAAGCGTATCAATTGAAAAGCTTGAGCCAAGTGAATCTGAAGAACCCAAAAAGACAAGGCGCAAGAAAAAGAAAGCTCCTGCACCGGCCAAACCCAAGAAGAAAACCTACCAACCACCCTCCACCGACAAAACCATTGTCATCGAGTATCTCAACTATGCTGGCGAGCTGAAGCAATTCATTGGAGATCCCAAATCCATCATACGTAAGGGCAACCACTTTTCCGTGCGCGTGGCCCCAACCTTCACACGCATTTCGTTGGACCGCTCCAAGACGCGCATCCTCAAGGGCGTGCCGGCGCCCGCTGAGCTGCCAACAGAACCATTGCCAGTGCAAACCACCACCTCGGAAACATCGGTGGTGCAGTACACAAATTTCGAAGGAATCAAGAAGGAGTTCACAATTATCACGGGAGTGATCGACGACAAAGGCGACTACGTGCGCGTTCGAGTATCGCCGACCTTCAAGTACATCACACTCAAGCGCACCCGGATTGGAAACCCCGAGGCGTTGTTTGAGAGCACCTCCGCCGCCCCTGCCTCAACAGAGGAAACCGCGCAAGTTAATCCCGAACCGACTGGAACAAGAGAGCCCGTCTCCCTAGCGCAGACCGGCAGGCTGAATATAGTTCTCACGGGCTGTGGTTTAGCCACTTATGACGCGACCAAGATTCTGCGCGATTTGCAGCCAGATTTAAGTGCCTTTGATATGCACGGCATGCTACGCGATTTTCCAAAAACCGTTGCCGAAAATGTAACGTCTGAAAAGGCCCAGGAGTATAAAAAACGTTTTGAGGATGCCGGCTGCACGGTGGAACTCCACCCAGGAAGCGACCCCACTGAGCAGCCTGAATTAATTGAAGCCAAGGAACCTCAACGCGCAGTGAATGTTGAGAAGGAGGAGCCAGAGCCAGAGCCAGAGCCAGTAGCGGTCAAGTCAACCACAATGGATATCGTTATCACCGATTGCGGCATGAGCACTTCTGACGCCACTAAGGTTTTAAAGGAGCTGCGACCTGACATGGGGACCTTTGACCTGTACGGAATGCTACGTAATTTCCCAAAAACCGTGGCCGAGAATGTGCCGACCGAAAAAGCGGAGGAATACAAAAAACGATTTGAGGATGCCGGCTGCACGGTGGAATTGAAATGATTGGAAACCTCCCATGGAAGTAGTTTGTTGTTTAGCTTTTTTTGTTGGAATTGGCTTTATGCTTTTCTATTTCGGCAAGAAATACGAGAAGCAGAGATATAGGGATCCAGCCGGAATAAGGCATGGTAAGGTTATCAGTCAAGATTGCCCTCGTTGTAGCAACGGCTATATCCGAGCGTGGGGTGATCACTTCCGTTGCTGGTACTGTGGCCATGTATTGAGTAAAGCCGAGGTATTGGCACTCAGCAATAGCTCAACTTCTCAGCCCGGTCAAAAGGTGCAACTGAACTACATCAATTCCAGAGATGAACATCGAAGCACTTTTGTGGATGCCAGCACGGTACAATGGCGTGGAGACCGCGTGAAGGTCGACCTCTGGGATAACGGAGGCACCATGAATTTGGTGTATGAACGCATCAAAAACCCTGAGGTACTAGGATTGCCCTCGGCCGATCCCGTGCCAGAATCCGAGCCGCTCATGCCGGCAGTGGAGGAAGACGAAGGGCCTCCCATTCTGCACCCCAAAGAACCCGTAATGGGAGATCCTTCCGGCCCGGAGCTGCTTTATACGAGACGTGATGGAAACCGCGGTATTATTTATTTTGAACCAACCTCCCTTGAGATTATCGGCAACCGGGTCAACCTCAACCCGAAGGGGATTGATGAACGCTACGCCATAGCGCTGCATCAAATTATTAACCCGGAGATCCTTGAGGATTGGGATGATGAGGGAGAAGAACCCCCCATTCTGCACCCCAAAGAATTTATCATAGGAGACCCTTCCGGACCGGAACTTCTCTATTTGAGACGGGATGGAAACCGCGGCGTGATTTATTTTGAACGTTCCACCCTTCAGATCATCGGCAACCGGGTCAACCTTAACCCAAAGGGAATTGACGAACGCTATGCTATTGCACTGGATCAAATTATTAATCCGGAAATACTTACACCGGAGCAACCTCCCGAACCAGAGCCGGTGCCCTTTGCTCCCACTTACGAGGAAGGTACCCGCATTATACTTGATGAGATCCCTCTGGACTCTTACGAAGCCGTACAGGTCATGCGGCGGATAAAGCCCGAGCTGGGTCCCTTTGAAATCTTCGACGCTTTTGCCTACCAACCAGAAACCCTGCTGCAGGGCTATACCGAAAATCGCGCTAGTGACATACAGGAAGATTTGCAGAATGCCGGCTGCTCGGTGAGCCTGCAGGCCATCGGTAGTAGTGGTGTGGCCATTGCCGAACCGACTCCCCAACCAGAGGTAATGGAGGAACCCGTACCACCCGTCGCCCAACCCGTCCGCCCACCTACCGAAGATGAGTTTCTTCAGATCCGATTTGCAAACGAATCTGAATTTGATGAAATCAAGGGATTGATTGAATCCGCTCCGATCGATGTGAACGCGCGCGATTCATACGGCATCCCGCTGGTATTTGCCGTTCAGTCAACCAGAGTGCTGGGTCTCTTGATGGATCGGGGGGCAGACATCCACGCAAAGGATAACTCTAATAATTCCATCCTTCACGAGACCGGATTGCCTGTTGAGATCTACCAAATGTTGATCCAATTTGGAGCTGACCTCAATGCGCAAAACAAGATTGGCCACACCCCACTCATCGCACTAGCTGCAGCGGGTAAGTTTGAAAAGTGCAAAATCCTGATCGAATGTGGGGCAGATATTCATTTGAAATCAGAATTAGGAGATACAGCACTGCATGTAGCGCTCAATAATCATTGGAAAGACAGCGATGAACCTGGTCATGTCGGCCCCGCAAAAGGCTGTGAGAAAATCGCTCAGCTCCTCCGTGCGCGTTTACTAGGTAAACTGACCTAACGCGCCCTTCACCATTCTTTTCTTTTCGTCTCCTACCCGTCCGCTACACTCCGCTGCGTGAACGAATTCACCGCAGAATTGGTCGGCACCTTTCTACTGATCCTGCTTGGAGGAGGCGTGTGCGCCAATGTCAGCCTAAAAAAAACCGCCGGGCATGACTCGGGCTGGATTGTCATCACCGCCGGCTGGGGCCTCGCCGTGGCCATGGCCATTTACGCCGTGGTAAATTTCAGTGGCGCGCACATTAATCCCGCAGTGACCCTTGGCCTAGCGACTATCGACCAATTGCCATGGAGCGACGTACCCAAATACGTGGTGGCGCAAATGCTCGGGGCCATCCTCGGCGCGACCACCGTTTGGCTCGCCTATCTGCCTCACTGGGAAGCCACCGAAGACCCCGCCGCCAAGCTTGGCGTATTCTCCAATGCACCTGCCATTCGCAAGCCGTTTGCCAACTTGCTCTGCGAGATTATCGGAACCTTTGTCTTGGTGTTCGGCGTCCTCGCCATCTTTTCACCAGACGCCCTCACGCCAGTAAAGGAAAATTTGGGCGCTACTGATGAGTTGAAAGGATGGCAACAAGAATGGGAATTTGGCCTTAAACCATTGCTCGTTGGTATGCTGGTCTTTTCCATAGGCCTGTCGCTTGGCGGTCCCACCGGCTACGCTATCAATCCCGCGCGCGACCTTGGCCCACGCATCGCTCACGCGCTGCTGCCCATCTCAGGCAAAGGCGACTCAGACTGGAGTTACGCGTGGATACCCGTCGTCGGCCCGTGCATCGGTGGCATCCTTGGCGCACTCGCTTACAAAGCACTTTGGACATGAAATACATTCTCTCACTTGACCAAGGCACCACCAGCTCGCGTGCGATTGTTTTTGACCGTGCCGGTCGTGTGAAGGCTGTGGCCCAAAAGCAATTCCCCCAAATTTTTCCCAACCCCGGTTGGGTCGAACATGATCCTGAAGCCATCTGGAAAACCCAGCTGTCCACCGCCAAGGCCGCATTAAAGAAGGCCAGGCTAACTGCAGATAAGGTCGCCGCGATCGGGATTACCAACCAGCGCGAAACCACCGTGGTATGGGACCGTACAACAGGTAAACCGATCTATAACGCCATTGTCTGGCAGGATCGGCGTACCGCAAAGGAATGCGACCGGCTCAAGACCGCTGGCAAGGCACCTTTAATCCGTCGCAAGACCGGTCTTGTGATTGACGCCTATTTCTCGGCGACCAAGATCGCGTGGCTGCTTAAGAACGTAAAGGGCGCTCGAGCAAAGGCCCGCGCCGGCAGGCTCGCTTTTGGTACCATCGATTCCTGGTTGATTTGGAAACTCACCGGCGGCACCTCGCACCTCACCGACGCCAGCAACGCTTCGCGTACGATGCTTTACAACCTACGCACCGGCAATTGGGACACAGAGCTTTTGAAAATTTTCAAGGTGCCGCTCAGCGTGCTGCCCGAGGTACGCGGCTCCAGCGATGTTGTCGGCGAGACAACTGTGTTCGGCAAATCTATCCCCATCGCCGGCATTGCGGGTGACCAACAAGCCGCTCTCTTTGGCCAATGCTGCACACGTCCCGGCATGGTGAAAAACACTTATGGTACCGGCTGCTTCATGCTCATGCACACCGGCGCGAAACCGATGCCGTCCAAAAATAATCTGCTAACCACCGTCGCCTGGCACATTGGTGGACGCACAGAATTTGCGCTCGAAGGCAGCATCTTCATCGCCGGTGCGGTGACGCAATGGCTGCGCGATGGGCTGAATTTTTTTAAAAAGGCCGACGAAATTGAAAAACTCGCCGTCAGCGTGAAAGACAACTGCGGCGTGTACCTTGTGCCCGCCTTTGCCGGACTCGGCGCTCCGCATTGGGATCAGCACGCACGCGGCATTTTGTGCGGCCTGACGCGTGGTACCACCAAGGCCCATATCGCCCGTGCCGCCTTGGAAGGCATCGCTTATCAAGTCCGCGACGTGCTAACCGCTATGGAGGCCGACGCGGGTGTGCGGTTGAAGGAACTTCGTGTGGACGGTGGCGCGAGCGCAAACAATCTGCTGATGCAATTTCAAAGTGATTTACTAAATGTCCCTGTAGTCCGCCCACGCGTCACCGAAACCACCGCCCTCGGAGCAGCATACTTGGCTGGTTTGGCAGTCGGTTATTGGGATTCCAAAAACGACATCGCCAAGCAATGGCGGCAAGACCGACGTTTCGTGCCCAAGATAAAACCCGCAGCGCGTTGTCAACTCATCACCGGCTGGAATAAAGCCCTTGCCCGCTCGAAAGATTGGGAAGATTGAACCGGAGTTGACTTCCCTCCCGACTTCAGGCATCTCAATCCCCGACTTTTTAACCTTAACAGAAAGAACAAATATGTCAGATGAACTTGGTTGTGAATTGTGTGGCGATCTTCCCTCGCTAAACGTGGGCGAAGAGGTGCCGGATTTCAAAATGGAAACCTTCGAGCCGGCCACCGGCCAATTCGGCGAGGTGGATCTCGCGGATCTCAAAAAAGAGGGTAAATGGACCATACTCGTTTTTTACCCGGCGGATTTCACGTTTGTGTGCCCCACTGAGCTGGCCGACCTCGCCGCACAGGATGCCAGACTCACCGAACTCGGAGCAAAGGTCGTCGGCGTTTCCACCGATACCAAGTTCGCGCACCTCGCGTGGTGCCGCGAAGAGAAATTGATGGCCGATGTGAAATATACTCTCGCCGCCGACACAACCGGCGTGATTTCCAGCCTCTTCGGAGTGTACGACGACGCCACCGGACTCGCCTTGCGTGGCACGTTCATTATCAGCCCCGAAGGCAAGCTCGTGAGCGCCACCGTGAATTTCTACAACGTTGGCCGCAACATGGAGGAACTAACACGCGTGATGGAAGCCAACGCTCACTGCGCCACAAACCCCGCTGAAGCCTGCCCCGCCAAATGGACCCCAGGCGACAAAACCCTGACCCCCAACGAAGGTATGGTCGGTAACGTCTACGAGGCCCTAAACGGCTAAAGGACAACTCCCGTGAATCACAAACATAAACGATGCGGCTCATCGCACCATTTTTTAATGCCATGGCCGCGAGGATGCGCTCCACGCCTTCGTCCACCGTCAACTGCTCGGTAGGAACGGTGACCTACGGGCCCTCAGGCTATTCGTCGGGTGAGGAGATGCCGGTGAAATCCGTCAATTCGAAAGCGCGGGTCTTGGCGTGGAGACCCTTGGTGTCGCGCTGTTCGCAAACCTCCAGCTAGGTACTCACGTACACCTCGGTGAATTTCCCCGCCGGCAAGCCCGCGCGCACGCTGTCGCGGGCGGCGCGGAAGGGGGAAATGAAGGCCACGACAACCAGTAGGCCAGTATTTTCCATGATGCGCGACACCTCGCCAATACGGCGGATGTTTTCCGTTCGACCCAGTGGCGAAAATCCAAGTCCCCACATAAGCCGGTAAGCCAGATGATACGACCCGGATGAGCGGCGTACACCGCTCTTTCCTCCGGCGGAATGTTGCTCTTGACTTGCGAGTGAACGGCCATCAAATCACGAAGTCGGTGTACTCCGCCTTGTACTGCTGCGCAGGCAGATGCAGCATGCCGGCGGCAACGGTGGCGTTGGTGCCCGGCTCCACCAGCACGAACGAACCCGTGAGGCGATTCGTAGAATATCCATCAAACACCAACGGCTTGGCTGTACGAAGCCGTATCTCTCCAATGTCGTTCATCTCCAGCGATTCTGGATTGGGTAAAGGGTCATAAGTTTGGAAATCAATCCGACTCTCGAGACTGCTCACCACGGCCTGCACATTGTGAGCACCGTGTTTTAGGAAATATTTCTTGCCGGCGGTCAACGGGCGTAGGTTCATCCAGCACACGCGCGCGGTAAGGTCGGCGCTATGGCCGGGCAGTTGGTCGAGGCCCACCACCATGTCACCCCGGCTAACGTCAAGGTTGTCTTCCAGCACGACCGTAACCGACTGCGGGCAGAAAGCCTCCTGTAGCAGACCATCGTAGGTCCAGATTTCCTTTACGCAACTCTTATGGCCGCTGGGTAGCACGAGAATTTCCTGGCCCACCTTCACGATGCCGCCGGCGATCTGGCCGGACAACCCACGGAAGTCGTGCAGCGTCTTGTCGGTGGGATTGTTCGGGCGGTTCACCCACTGCACGGGAAAACGAAAGCCGTTCAGGTTCCAGTCGCTGGCAATGTGCACAGATTCCAAGTGCCGCAGGAGCGTCGGGCCCTCAAACCACGGGGTCTTGTCCGACGCGTTCACCACGTTGTCACCTTCCAGCGCGCTGATCGGGATGAACTTCACATCCTTGAACAGGTCGAGCTTCGGCAGGAACGACTCAATCCCCGCACGAATTTTGAGAAAGCGTTCCTCGCTCCAGTCCACTAGGTCCATCTTGTTCACCGCAAATACAATGTGCGGAATGCCCAACAATGCGGAAAGGTAGCTGTGACGACGCGTCTGCTCGATGACGCCGTTGCGCGCGTCGACCAGCACGATCGAAAGGTTCGCCGTACTCGCGCCGGTGACCATATTGCGAGTGTACTCCACATGCCCAGGCGTGTCCGCCACGATGAACTTGCGCCGCGGCGTGGCCACGTAGCGGTACGCGACATCAATGGTGATACCTTGCTCGCGTTCGGCCCGCAGTCCATCGGTGAGATTGGCAAGGTTCACCTGCCCGCCACCAGTGATGTCCGTCGAGCGCTCCAGCGCCTCCATCTGGTCCTCCATTATGGACTTGGAATCAAAAAGCAGCCGCCCAATCAACGTACTCTTGCCATCATCCACTGAGCCACAGGTATTAAACCGCAGCAACTCGATGGGATGTTGCGTGTCGCTCACTTTAAAAATACCCCGCCTTCTTCCTGTCCTCCATTGCCCCCTCACTAGCCTTGTCGTCGGCACGGGTGCCGCGCTCGGTCACGCGGGCGGCGGCAACCTCAGCGATGATGTCGTTAATGCTCTCCGCCGGGCTCGCGATCATGCCCGTGGAAATCATGTCCGCAATCGTGCGGACGCGGCAGACCATGCGACGGCGCTCTTCCTGCTCAGTCGGGCGCGCACCCTCATAGGGATCGGCCTTGCCGTTTCCCGCAGACGGTGGCACCGGCAGCCACTGACCACCGCGGCGGAAACATTCGCGCTCGTGGCTGAAATAAATCTTCGGCACCTCGAGTTCTTCCTTTTGGATGTACTCCCACACATCGGTCTCCGTCCAGTTGGAGAGCGGAAACACGCGCATGTTCTCGCCGGGATTTAAACGGGCATTATATAGGTTCCAGATTTCCGGCCGCTGATTCTTCGGATCCCACTGGCCGAAGTCATCACGGAAACTGAAGAATCGCTCCTTCGACCGCGCCTTTTCCTCATCACGCCGCGCACCACCGGTGCAGCAGTCGAATTGAAATTCCTCAATCGCACCAAGCAACACCGGGATCTGCAACTGGTTGCGGCTCACCTGCCCCGGCGTTGGTGTCGCCAGACCCTTCTCAATGGCCTCATCCACTGTGCGCACGATCAGTTTGGCTCCCAGTTCTTCCGCTCGCCGATCACGAAACTCAATCAACTCCGGAAACTCGTGACCCGTCTCCACATTGAGAAAAGGCATCGGGATGTCCGACGGACGAAACGCCTTCTCAGCGAGGCGCAGGATGCAGATGGAATCCTTGCCACCGGAAAACAAAATCGTCGGTCGCTCAAATTCTGCCGCCACCTCACGCAGCACGTGGATCGCCTCGGTCTCGAGAAACTCCAAATGATCGAGATGATAGCTGCTCATTTTGACTCCACTGCCTTTCCGCCCCACGCCGCATGCAGGCCGCACTCGCGTTTCTCGTCAGCCTTGGCAGGGTCAAAGTAATCCCATTCGTTGGGCAGGGCGTGTTCCTTTAGGTAAGCCTCCATCTCCTGGTCGCTCCAGTTGAACACCGGGCTGACCTTGAGGGAGTTGAAGTTGTTGTCCGGACTCACAATGGCCAATTCCGCGCGGTTGGGGTTTTGCACCTTGCGCAGGGCGGTAATCCACACAGTGGGCGCCAGTTCGCGCATGCCGCGCTGGAACGGCTCCAGCTTCATCACCGTGCTGAACGCCTTAATCGCCCCCTCGTTTTCCTCAACCGGCTCGGGCATTCCGCCGTGCGCGGCATCGTAATGCGCCGCGGTAAACTTCGGCACGAAAGGCTGAATATTCAGATTCAACTTCGCTTTCAGTTCCTCGGCGTGCTTGTAGGTCGCCTCGCGATTGTAACCGTGATCTACCCACAACACCGGAATGTCCGGCTGCACCTGCGTGACGAGGTGCAAAATCACCGCCTCGTACGGGCGAAAGTTCGTCGACACAATCGCACGGCCACCGGCCTTGCCGATCGCCCAATCAATCACCTCGCAAGGCGACTTCTCACACAACGTCGCGTTAGCTTCAGCCATCTCCGACGCCGTCATTCCGCTCCCTCCAGTTCAGGCCAAATCGTACGTGCACAAAAATCACCGAATCCCTCGCCAGTTGCGCGTTCATTTTTATAACGCGAAACAATCGGTCCGAGTGTTGCTGCCATTTCGTTCACCGGTACGTTTTGATTGAACAACCGCGCTAGACGCGTGCTGTTCATGTTCCCGCCAAGATAAATCGCATATTTACCGGGGGATTTCCCCACGATACCCAACTCGGCCATGTACGGCCTCGCGCAACCGTTGGGGCAGCCGGTCATCCGAACGATGATTTGCTCGTCGGCCAAGCCGGCGTCTTCCAACAAATTCTCAACCACGCCGAGAAACTCCGGCAAATAACGCTCACTTTCCGCCAATGACAACCCGCATGTGGGCAGCGCCGGGCACGCCATCGCGCCGCGTTCCAAGAGTGTGCCCTGTTCAACTTCCTCAACCGCCAAGCCATGTTCAGACAAAATGGAGTTGATTTCATCCTTGTCCTCCATCGCCACGCCGCAGAGCAGGAGGTTTTGCGTTGGAGTCAACCGTACCTCCGGCCGGTGCGTCTGCACGATTTGCTGCAACGCCGTTTTCATCGCGCCCTTGATGCGCCCCGAGAGAACGTGCAACCCGAGGAACCACGATCCGTTCGCCGTCTCGTGCCAGCCAAACAAGTCCCCCTGCCGTTCAAAGTCAAAAATCCGAGGTTCTTCGAGCGTAATGCCCGCGCGCTCCTCGACCTCACCGCGAAACCATTCCACCCCGCGCTCGGCTAGCACATACTTCAAGCGCGCATGTCGGCGGTCACCACGATCGCCAAAGTCACGATGCACCGTCAGCACCGACTTGGCCACCTCCTCTATGTGTTTCGGCGTAAAAAACCCAATCACGTCCGCCACGCGGGGATACGTCTTTGCGTTGTTGTGAGTCATACCCATGCCGCCGCCGGCGGTGAGATTGTATCCCGCCAACTTGTCATCCTTCTTGATGGCGATGAATCCAAGACAATTTGTCAGCACATCTGTGTCATTCAAAGGCGGTATGGCGAACCCGACTTTAAATTTCCGTGGCAAATAAGTTTTGCCGTACAACGGATCCTCGTAATCCGAATCGTCTAGCTTGAGCTTCACTCCTTCCACCCAGATTTGATGATACGCCTTGGTGCGCGGCAACAGCGCCTGCGCCACCAACTTGCTATCCTCCAGCACCCGCGCGGCCAAGCCGTTGCGGGCGGGCGTTGGCGGTGCCATCACGTTGCGGTTCACGTCGCCACACGCCGCCAGCGTCGTCGCCAGAGCGTCGTTGATGCCCCGCATTAACGCGCCCAAGCCGCTCTTCACCACTCCGTGAAATTGAAAACTCTGCCGCGAAGTGATGCGCAGCGTTTGGTTGCCGCACTCGTCCGACAGCCGGTCATACGTGAGATACAAATCCGGCGACAACACCCCGCCCGGATTCGTACCGCGAATCATGAACATGAAGTGCTTCCCTTGCTTGCGCACGTCGCGGTCGTCCTGCTGGTAAATCCCGTGAAACTTCAGAAACTGCTGGTCATCCTTGGAAAAAACATCCACCGCTCCATCCGCCAATGTGGCCGCGATATCCCCCGCCAAAGACGGATTCGCCTCTTTAATCACCTCATTATGAGTAAATTTCGCTTCTTTATTGGGCATTTATAATGTTTAGTAAGTTGATTTAGTTAATAATGTTAATGCTCTCATCGCTCCTGTCAAGGTGTTTTAGAGCCATTATAACCGTGACGGGTGGCTAGAAAATAACCTGAACCGAGCACCAATATCCCGACAAAAATTGCGCCGATGTCCGGATTGAACCAAGCCATTGCCACGAAGCTTACCGCGGCGATGGCCAACGCCAGTGCCGGAAAAATTGGATAACAAACCGCGCGAAAGGGCCGCTCAAGTCCCGGCTCATTTTTGCGCAGCCCGAACAGCGAAACCATCGAGATGACATAAAGCGACACTGCGCCAAAGGCGGCGAGTGTGATAATTTCAGCCGTGCGACCGGAAAGGATGGCGGCAATACCAATGAGCATGTTCACCACCAGCGCCACGATGGGCGTTTGCGTGGTGGCGTTCACGCGACCCAACGCGCGCGGCAAAAAGGCCGATCGGCCCATCTCCATCGTCGCACGACCGGCGGCGAGGATAATGCCGTGGAAACTGGCGATGAGCCCGAGCAAGCCCACGCCCAGCAGCAGAGTATATAAAATGTGTTCCTTTCCCATCACTTGCGCCAACGCCAGCGGCAACGGGGCATCACTCGGCTCGGCGCCGGGCGTTTCGTAAACAATCGCTTCCCAACCGCCAACTCCAGTTGACGTAAAAAACACCGCCACCGCCAGCACCACCAGCGTGAGGATGGCCGAGCCGAAGCCGCGGGCCACCGTACGCTGTGGGTCACGAGCCTCCTCGGCCACGTTGGCCACGCCCTCGATGGCGAGATAAAACCAAATCGCAAAGGGCAAACACGCGAACACTCCGCCCCAGCCATTGGGCAACGGATTCTTGTTAAAATTGGCCAGTTCAAAATGCGGGGCAGCCACGCCAATGAAAATAAGCAACTCGCCCACTGCCAACACCGTGACCACCAGCTCAAACATCGCAGCCTGTTTAACACCCCAAATGTTCAGCCCCGTGAAAATGAAAAACGCCGCTATGCCCACCACGCGTGGGTCCACCTCCAGCCTCATGCCAACGTACGCGCCAATGGCCATGGCGATGGCGGGCGGGGCGAACACGAATTCCACAATCTGCACCAGTCCCGCCTGGAAACCCCAGAACGGCCCAAGCGCGCGCTGGGCGTACACAAACACGCCCCCCGCCTGCGGCATCGCGCACGCCAACTCGGCATAGCTTAACGTGAACGCCACGTACATCACCGTGATGATAAGCGTCGCCACTAGCATCCCCCAAGTACCCCCCAATGGAAGTCCGAGATTCCATCCAAAATACTCGCCGCTGATAACATACCCCACACCAAGCCCCCAAAGCATCAGCGGTCCAAGCGTGCGGCGGAGTTTACTCGGCTCGGGTTTCGGGGCATCTGTCATGCGAAGCTGAAAAGATGTAGCGAGTATTGAGCAATTTTGCAATCATCCGCCCAACGATGTCTGTTGTTCAGACAACCAATCCCTTTACTGGAGAGCCCATTCGCGAGTGGGAACAGATGGATTTTGCGGCGCTGAAGGAAAGTATGGCCCGGGCGCGTTCGGGGTTTGAAGATTGGCAGGGCGTACCGGTGAAGGAACGGGTGGCGCGGGTGCAGGCGGCGTTGGATTATTTTAAGGCAAATCGCGAGGCAATTGCAGGAGACATTACGACGCAGATAGGGCGGCCACTGGCACAGGCTCAAGGAGAGATTGATGGTTTACTCGAACGCTTCAATTATCTTTGCAACCTTGCACCGGAAGTGTTGACGGCGGATGCAATTAAGGAGAAAGAAAATTTTCATCGCGAAATTTTGCATGAGCCGCATGGGGTGGTGCTGATTATTGCGGCTTGGAATTATCCGCTGCTCATCGCGGCGAGTGGTGTGGCGGCGGCGTTGCTTGCGGGCAACACGGTATTACTCAAGCACTCCACGCGCACGCTGTCCATTGGTGAACATTTTGAAAAAGCCTTCGGTGCGGAGGGTTTGCTGCAACACGTGGTGATTGACCACACGAACACAGCGCAGCTCATCGAGGAGGGCGACATCAATCACGTGGTGTTCACCGGCTCGGTGAAGGGCGGGAAAACCATTTATGCAAGCACATCGAAGCGGTTTTTCGATTGCAACCTCGAGCTGGGTGGCAAGGACGGCGCGTACGTGGCGGCGGATGCGGACATCGCGCAGTCCGCAGCAATGCTCGTCGATGGCGCGATGTTTAACGCCGGCCAATGCTGCTGCGGCATCGAGCGCGTGTACGTACACGCGGACGTGTACGATGAATTTCTCACCGCGTGCCAACCCCTTATAAATGGCTACACGCTGGGCGACCCACTCGATACCGCCACCACGCAGGGGCCGTTGGCGGTGGCGTCCTCAGCCAAGCTGATGGAGGAACAAATCACCGAGGCGGTGGCGGCGGGTGGGGAAGTGCTCGCCGGCGGCAAGGCGCGGAAAATCGGGCAGGGCATATTTTTCGAGCCCACGCTATTGACCGTGACCCGCAACAACCTCACCATCATGCAGGAGGAAAATTTTGGGCCATTGCTGCCGGTGATGAAAGTGGCCAATGATGCCGAGGCCATCAGGCACATCAACGATTCGGATTTTGGACTCACCGCCGTCATTTGTACGAGCGACCAGTCGCGCGCCGAAGCCTTTGCCGGCGCGGTTAAAGCGGGCACAATTTTTATGAACCGCTGCGACTATCTCGATCCCGCGCTGCCGTGGACCGGGGTGAAAGCCAGCGGCAAAGGCTCGTCGCTTTCGCGCTACGGATTGCTCGCCATGACCCGCCCCAAGGCGATACATTTCCGGACCCATTTTTAACATGAGCACTCCCAACATCTCCGCCGACGAACTCATCGCGAAGTATCGCGAGGAAAATATCCCGCGCGTGAAGCTGGCCTTTGCCGACCTCGATGGCGTACATCGAGGAAAGTATGTTTCGCTCGACAAATTCGCGGGCATCGCCGGCGGCACGGCCGGCTTTTGCGATTGTGTACTGGGTTGGGACGTGAACGACCAGCTGTACGATAACGCAAAATTCACCGGCTGGCACACTGCGTTTCCGGATGCCAAATACCGCGTCGACCTCACCACCGAACGCCGACTGCCCGACGAGGACAACACTCCACTCTTCATTGTAGATTTTGAAGGCAACAGCGACGACGACGGCGGTCTGCATCCCATCTGCCCAAGAAATCAACTCCGCCGCATTTTGCAAAAGGCCGAGGGCATGGGGCACTCGGCGCGGATGGCGTTTGAGTACGAGTTTTTTATCTTCGATGAATCACCTCACACGTTGCGCGAGAAAAATTATCGCGACCTCACTCCGCTCAGCCCTGGCAACTTCGGCTACTCTGTAATCCGCAACTCGGCGTTGTCCGATTTGTTTCACGAGTTCATGGATTATTGTGAGGCGATGGATTTCCCCATCGAAGGTCTCCACTGCGAAACCGGCCCCGGCGTTTGGGAGGCGGCCATCACAGTGGATGCCGCTCTCCGCGCGGCGGACAAGGCGGCACTGTTTAAAACTTTTTCCAAAGCCTTCTTTCAAAAGCGTGGATTGACCGCCACGTTTATGGCCAAGTGGTCGATGGATTACCCGGGCCAAAGCGGGCACGTACACCAATCGCTGGTGGACACCAGCGGAGCAGGGCAGTTCCACGACGCAGCCGCCGAGCACAACATGAGCGCATTGATGCGGCAATATGTAGCAGGCCAACAGAAATTTTTGAAACCCTTCCTTAGCCTGTGTGCGCCGACCATCAATAGTTACACGCGGCTCGTCAAAGGCGCATGGGCGCCGACTGCCGCCGCTTGGGGTGTTGACAATCGCACCACTGCGTTGCGCATCATCACCGGCTCGGAAAAGTCGCAGCGTGTGGAGTTCCGAATTGGCCCGGCCGATGCGAACCCATACCTCATCGCCGCCGCCAGCCTCGGCGCAGGCTTGCTCGGCATCGAGCAGCAACTCGACCCCGGCACTCCGCTAACCGGAAATGCCTACGAACAGGAAGCCAGTCTTCTGCCAGAGCGGCAGCTCGCCACCAATCTCCGCGATGCCACCCGCGACCTCGCCCGATCCGACGAAGCCCGCGATTTATTCGGCGACAAATTCGTCGACCACTTCATCGCCTCCCGCGATTGGGAAGTTCGTGAGCACGAACGCCACGTCACCGACTGGCAACTGCAGCGGTACTTTGAAATTATTTGACGGTGATGAACCAATTTAGTTTTCCGACCACCATTCTGCACGGCGAAGGCGCGTTGGCGGAGCTGTCCGATCGCTTCGCGGAGAAAAAACTAATGCTCGTGACCGACCCGGGCTTAGTTAAGGCAGGCGTAGTAGAGCATACGCTTGCGAGATTGAAAGGAAGTGGGGTGACATTCGAGATTTTTGATGGCGTGCATCCAAATCCCTACGAGGAGGACGTGGAGTCAGGCTCAGCGTTTTACAACGAGCACGGCTGCGATG
>CBFHWX010000007.1:0-47545 GCA_965659445.1 Limisphaerales bacterium
GGTTGGGATACTCACAACGACACCTGGAATCGCCTTAAAGACCGCAACCTACCCGCGCTCGATGCAGGCTTGAGTGGCCTCTTTAGTTCCCTTGAAGAAAAGGGACTCCTTGAAAGTACGGCGGTATTTGTGACAGGCGAATTTGGCCGCACCCCAAAGATCAACAAGCGGACAGGGCGTGACCACTACCCGCGGGCAATGTTCTGCCTGATGGCCGGTGGCGGCATGAAGGGCGGACAGGTAATCGGAGCCTCAGACGCCAAGGGCGAAGGGCCCAAGGACAGGACCATTAGCCCTGATGATGTAGCCGCAAGCTTTATGCATTCTCTGGGTATCGATCACACCAAGGAATACCACACCCCCTCAGGCCGCCCGGTAATGATTGTCCGCCACGGAAACGTAATTCCCGAGCTGTTTAGCTAGTCCGAAATAAGAGCTATTGAAGTGCGTATGGCTTCGCGGCGATGAGCTTTTGCATATTACCCAGCACTTGAGTAACTTTGCTCGAATCGTTTTTCCCGAACATGATCGCGTCTGCCGGCTTTGCATTTTGAATTACTAAGCAATATTTGTTGTTGACCATGATGCCGAGCAATTCGCCGGTTTGGCTGAATACGAGATCACCTTTAGCGGGGTTGAATTTACCTGCAAAGTTGAAAAATATCCGGTCGACTTTCACATAGTTCCGGTTCCCTAAATCGGTTTTAAATTCAACAGTACCAAACTTGCGGCCACTTTTGCTCATGATGAAGGCCTTCGGGAATTTGAAGGGTTTGGCCGCCAGCTTGTAAGGTTTCACACCCAGCGCCTTTACTTGTGGGGAAGCTGGTGGTCCCACGGGGATAATGATCAAACGTGGATCGGCCTTAAGAAAGCGAACATGGTGTAAGGCAAGCGTCTTACTTTTCCGAGGCGCCAAGGCGCCGTAACTTTCCCTGAAAGCGACAAAATTCCGGCCCAGTTGATAAGGTGTATCGTGCACATGCGTGATGGCATGCACATAAGGCTTGTCGTTTTCGATCACCTCAATGAGGATCGTTGGAGAAGCCGTTTTCTTCCTGCCAAGACCGCGGTTGGCTTGGAGTTGCAACTCCAACTGGTTCTGGAAATAGAGCGAGGCCATCATGTTGGCATTGATGGGTTGGTCGGGAATTCTTTTGGCAATATTTTCGCGCAATTCCTCGGCAGCCTTTTGGGCGAGGACCTTGTCGGTACGCTCATTGGTGACCTCCTCTTTGAGACTGGTGTTTTCCTTAGAGGCAACGGCCAATTCCTTACTTGCGTCGGCGGCTCGGGATTCAGCAGCATCGGATTTTTCCACGGCAACTTTTAACTTCTTTTCAGCGTTTACCACACGGGTATCGGCCGTGGTAATTTGCTGGGCGGCAAATTCACGGATAGTTTTGATTTGATTGGTAGCTGTGGTAGCGATGGTTATGGCACTGTCACGCTCACCCTCTGCTTTGGTTTTGGCTATCTCTGCTTTGGTTTTGGCTATGAGTGCCGCCTCCGCCCTTTTCCGTTCGGCTGCTGCATCCCCCTCGGCCTTATCAATTCGGATGTTAAGGTCTCCAATTTTTCCAGTAAGGTTGTTTACTTTGTTTGTAAGGCTAGCGTTATCGGTCTGAATTTTTATACGTTCCTCAGTGATCGTTTCCACAACCTTCCGTTCCTTGTCGCGCTCGGCAAGGGCAACTGTTTTTTCACGATCCAATTCACGGGTAGCGGCTTGTAACACTTCGTTAGTCTTGGCTGACTCATCAAAAACATTCTTCCACGCATTGGCTTTTTTATTGGCGGCAGCAAGGTTTGCCGCACTTTGCTTCTCATTTGCATTCATTTCAGACTGCAATGCCGCATTCTTTATTTTTTCATCCTCGCGTTCAGCCTGAACGTTCTTGTATCTGAGGGCGACGAATTCCAGGTCTTGGGCGGGGTCTCCCATTCCGGTGCCGGCAACGACGGGCCCACCTGTGGCAGGTGTTTTGCTAGAATCCTCGTCGAGTTTATCCCACGCCGTGAAATGGATGAGATTGAGTAGAAGAAAATCGCAGATGATCAATAATAGGGTCTTGTTCATAGTGCTTTAGAAAGTTCTGTCCAGATCGGCGCCGCCGGCTGTTTCAGCCTCGATGATGAGTGCCTCACGCGTTTGGCGGACGTGGAAAATTTTCACCACCGCCACGCAGAGGATACCAAAAATATTTGAGGCATAAGCAGCCGAGACGCTGATGCCCGACTTTGGGAAGATGATCAGGATGGCCAGCATGAGCGCTGTACCGGCGATGCCGATGTACAGGCCCATATCAAACAAGTTGTCCTCGTTCTCAAGCAGGCGCAATTTGAGCTTAGGATCTCCTGCTCCGTTTTTCACTTCGTTGATCTTGTTGATGCACGTGAAGTACACATACCCTTGGATAGCGGCAAAGATCAGGATGAAGACAATGCTCAGTGTGTTGGATTCGGCATTTGCTAACATGGTTTTTTGGGGTTGTTCAGGTTCAGTTGAATCGACAGAAGCTAGTGGCAAATTGATGTCCACCTTGTATTCCGACGAAAGTGCTGGGGTGAATAAGATAGGTTCACTGACGGCGATTAGCGAGAGAAACAAGGTCAAAACCAGAGCACGCCGTCGCATGCGATAGCTCTGCAACGAGGCAAAGTTTATGGCCGTCAGGGTGAAAAAGCTATTCCACGCGCGCATGAGCACCACGCAGCCCAGACAGATCATGAGGTATTTCACGCCGAGGGCAGCCTTTGGGTTTTTGTGGCAAAACGAGGCGACTGCGCCCATCGCGGGGGTGTTCAGCGAGGAAACGGGTTGTTGTCTTTCAAGAACTAGCGCGAGGGCCCCTTTGCCTTGAGTGAGGGCGGTTTGCAAATACCGGTCTCCACGCCTCCCGTAGCGCATGAGATATTGAGTAACTGAGCCAGGCTTGCCGGACCAAACGCTGGCAGCATAGGTTGCGGGAAAGTCAGTGTATTGCAATGGGATATGGCCAATCTCGATCCATTCGTCGCGGGTCAGGGTTCCTTGGGAAATGCCGCTTGAATTAGTATCGTATCGTTTGAACAGTGCCGGTTCACCGATAGCAGTAAACCCTTCCAGTTCTTCTCTAGTCAATGCACCGGGGGATTTCTCATCGCCGGTATCGAACAGATGAAACGCTGGTAACATGGTTTGGTGTTTGGCGATTTTAGCCAAGCCCACGAGAGTCCACTGATCCTGCACGTGGGAGATAATCTCCGCCAATTGCTCCTTGCTAAGGCGATTTCCGAGGATCAAAACAGCATGTAGAATTTGCGGGAGTTGTCCGGCATACTGTTGTGAGCTGATGATAGCTTCCTGAAGCGCAGGCGCGATTTTACCATCAGCTTGAAGCTGTGCAATTAGAATGATGGTGGTTCCGTAATCAGGCTCTACCTTATCAAGTTTCAGCAACTCCACACAGGCTGCTCCTTGAAGGCCAAGTCTGGCTTTCTCCAGAAACCGGTGGCGAGGATTAATATACTCATCCAAGGCAACCGCATTGGTCAGTCCGAATAACTCTTCGTCGTTTTTCTCTTGGCTGATATCGAGTAATTTTGCGACCTCATTGGTATGTGAGTTAATGTACTCATTGAACGTTTGTGTTTCGGCGCCTGCCTGTTGCAGCACTTTGGGGTGAAGTGTCTTGTACTGGACAGGAAATAGCCACCCGCCCACCAACAGCACCACCGCCAGAATCCCATGAATGATGAGATGCTGCATCAAAAACGGCTTTTCTTGCTCTTGCTCTTCCAACACAAACTCTCCTCGTCCAGCCCACAATTCTGACGTTACCCGCCAGCACAATGTTCACCCCGTTCCAGCTAGCCCTGATATTTCCATCAATAAGCAAAAAAACCAAGCGTTGGACGTGCTTTTTCTAAAAATAATAACCTTACACCAAGCTACTCTCGCAAATTTTTCGGATTTTTATGAATAACGCAACTCGGGAGCATGTCAGAGGTTCCCCCGTCCAATATCAAGGACTTTGCGGTAAAGTGGGTTTTCCCACGGGAATAAGGGTTTCCAGTACCGCTGGGCATACCAGTAACCCCGAAAGACACAGGTGCCTTTTTTGGCATGCTTTCTGTTAGGCCCAGCTTTACCTCGCAAGTGACCTCATGTAGTCTCAATCCATAAAAATGAAGCCTATCCTTACCCTCACCTTGACTGGTGCCCTGCTGGGACTTACCGCCTCCGGCCAAGATGCTCCTATCCGTGTCCAACCCGTTCCTGGAATCGAGGTAGCGCCCGCGCAGCCTCCGCCGAATTTCTTCCCAGGTGAGGATTTTCCAGAACCTCCAGACATGCCCCCTGATGATTGGGTCGAACCCGGTTTTGGTGGTGAAATGTTCATGCCACCCATGCCCGGGCGATACTCGATCATCTCTGCCCATGTTCAGCAGGCGGGAAAGTCAGTGCCGGTTGTGCTCAAACTCGATACGCAGACCGGTGAAGTCTGGCAGCTTAAGCTGACGGAGTCCAAGTTTTTTGTGAACGGCAAGGTACAAGCGCGCACGCGAATGAGCTTCGAACCAGTTGCTCAGAATCTAGAGCAGCAGCACGATAACGAAGATCATAATCACGGCCATGGAGAAGTTCGCAGACCCCTGCCCGGTCGCCCCGATATTGACCGTGATGAACCCGGAGGGGATGGAGATGATGTTGATGAAGTGCCGAACAGGCCTCGAATTGCACCATCCTTTCCGCCAATCAGAAATCCAAGACGAGAGCCTTAAGCTCGGAGATCATGATCGTGAAAACATCCTACTCAGCGTTCAAGTATACGCCCCTTTGTCTCTTTGCTCTCAGCTTTTCCCTTCAGGCTGAATTGCCGCCTTATGTTTACGATGAGATGAAGCAAAACGCACCCGAGGTCTTTCACGTTAAAATTGTGGAAGCGCCCAAAGCCAAAGCTATTATTCGCGGAAAGCGGCAGCAGATTACTTATGAGGCAAAGGTTCTAAAGGTTATTCGCACGAAGTCGCGCGTTAAATCAGGAGCAGCAATTGCAATACAGAGCCACTATTATGCGTTTGGCCCCGGGGAGGTTGGCCCCAGCAATCCCCGCCGACTCAAAAAGAATGATGTTGTTTTGGCTTACTTGAGTAAGGGAAAGGAAGGATTTCGTGTCGCAGCAGGCGGACATAGTTTTGAGAAGGTTGATAAAGGGCAGGCAGATCGCCCCCCTGCTGTGCCTGTCAATCCGACTAGAGTAGAAATTGTTCAGGCACCGGTCAACCGGATTGAACCACAGGAACCACAACCGGATTCCCCTCCTCCGACTCCCAATGATGCACCACGCTTTGGTGGGCCGATTGTTGGCGGAGGCATGGCCATCCCCATAGGGCAGGAAATACCCGGACGATACACGCTTCTATCAACCCAGATTCAGCAGGCAGGCAAATTGGTGCCGGTTGTCCTTAAGCTCGACACCCAGACCGGCGCAGTATGGCAGCTCAAGCTGATGGAATCCAAGTTTTTCGTGAATGGTAAAATGCAGGTTCGCACCCGGATGAATTTTGAGCCAGTCATGCATGGTCGTGAACCAGATTTTAATCCTCGCCGACCTGATATTGTAATTGAACCTGATGGTGTGGGAGAGGTCGTTCCCGATCGCCCCATTTTTCGCCCGCGCCCTGTTCCCGTTCGTCCCAGACCGGACCGTCGCAATTTAATCGAACCCGAAACAGAAACCGCACCAAGACCCCGCCGATGAAACCATTACTCCTCGCCTGCACATTGGCCGTGGCATTCAGCACCATTGGCGCTGATAAGCCCAACTCCACCAAGGTCACCGGTACCGTCCTTACACCCAAGACCGTGAAGGATTACGCAGGCCTCACGCTGGAGCTGCGCCTTTACGAGTACCACCCCTTCATTGCCGACAAACCGGCCGACCTTGTTGCCAAATTAACCCTCAAGGATTACGCGCACAAGGCGGGCAAGGAAACCAAGACCAAGATCACAATCGGCGAGGCGAGCAAGATCACGGCCGGCATGTCCTACTACCTCACCTGCTTCGTTATCGATGCCAAGACCAAGCGTTATCTTATGGGGGAAAAGGATGGCAAACGTGGCCTGTGCAAAGTGCTCACCGGAGGCAACCCCAATAAGGTAAACCTCATCCTGCGCGACCTGCGTAAGTAGGCTGGCTTGCCTCAACCCTTGGGCATGGCTAAAGTCTTGCCCATGCAAACACGTAGACTGGGTAACTCCGACCTCGATCTCACTCCCATCGGCTTTGGCACCTGGGCCATTGGCGGGGATGACTGGGGCATGGGATGGGGGCCGCAGGAGGATGCCGATTCCATCGGCGCCATCCATGAGGCCCTTGAATGCGGCATCAACTGGATCGACACCGCCCACGCCTACGGTTTTGGAAAATCCGAGGAGGTCGTCGGCCACGCTCTCAAGGAATGGAGCGGGGACGTCATCATCGCCACCAAGTGCGGTGTGCTGCCTAATGAGGTCCGCTTCCCCTATCGCGATGCCAACCGCGAGAAGATCCTTGAGGAAGTGGAGGGCTCACTCAAGCGCCTGCAGGTTGACTGCATCGATCTGTACCAAATCCACTGGCCGGAGCTTGAAGAGAATGTCGAGGAAGCATGGCAGACCCTGCTGGACCTGAAGGAGCAGGGTAAAATCCGCTGGCCAGCCGTTTGCAACTATGATGTCAGCCACCTGGAGCGTGCCAGCAAGCTTGGGCCCGTCACTTCACTGCAGCCACGCTACAGCCTGCTTAACCGCCAAATCGAGACCGAGGGCCACATGGATTGGTGCCGTGAAAATAACTGCGGCATTGTGAGCTACAGCCCGATGGAGAGTGGCCTACTCACCAACAAGACCACGCCTGAATGGATTGACGCCCTGCCCGAGACAGATTGGCGCCAGCACAAACCCGATCATCCCGTTGCCAGAAACATTCACCCACCGCGCCGCGAGCACTACCTGAAATTCCTTGGAGTACTTAATGATATTGCCTCTACCAGCGACCACACTATTGCTCAATTGGCCGTGGCATGGACCCTGCGCCGATCTGAGATTACCAGTGCCATCGTCGGTGCACGACGCACTGGACAGATTGCTGAAACGGTTAAGGCCGGTGAATGGCAGCTGAGTGAGGAGGAACTCAATTCAATCGAGTCAGCCCATGCGGAGTTCACCGAGGCAGTAGGATAGGCAAAAGGCATAAAACAGATTCTCTTGATGATTTTGGTGGCGCCGATGGGGTGTGGGAATAAGGAGACAGTGGAGAAGCCAGAGCCGCCTAAAGCCGCACCCGAAAAACTCATCGCCAACCCCATCGTTGAGAAGGCGATTCGGAAGCACCTCAAGAAACTCAAAGGGGAACTCACCGAGGCAGACTTGGAGAAGGTGACAAAGCTGCTTTCCTACGGCGTTAGTCCACTTACTGACGTGAAGAGTCTCGAGAAGCTCACGCAGTTAACATATCTGGATCTCAGCAACAATCAACTGACTGACGTGAAGGGACTGAAGAAACTCACGCAGTTAACGAGGCTGCGTCTCCAAGACAATCAACTGACCGATGTGAGGGGGCTGAAGAAACTCACGCGTCTAGAGGGGCTGTTGCTCGATTCCAATAAACTGACTGATGTGACGGCTCTGGAGAAACTCACGAATTTAAAACGGCTACAGCTCTCCAACAATCAACTAACAGACGTGAAGGGTCTGGAGAAGCTCACGCAGTTAACGTATCTGAGTTTCTATTGGAACCCCAAACTCACCAAGGCTCAGATTGACCAACTGCAAAAGGCATTGCCGAAGTGCGAAATCATACACAGCGCAAAGAAGTAATCATTCCTCCCCATGAAAGTCCTTGAGCAGGCAGGGAGTCCAATCACTTCACGGGTTTGAGCCTCACCGTCCGCAGATCCATCAGCACACCCTTCATTAGCTTGATGGGCTTCAAGGAAAGCCGGTGCGTGCCGGGCGTTGAAATTTTTAGTCGGCCTGCCTCCACGGTTGCAAACCGGTTCCAGCCTCCCGTATCCCGTACGGTTGCAACCAGCCGCTGATTGCCAAGGGCCAGCGCAGCTGTGCTACCGCCTTGTCCCTGCGCGCAGGCCTGATCAATCAGCACAGTAAATGTTCCAGGCCGATCCACCGTAAATTCAAACTCACACCAATCCTTCACGTTCGTCCAAAAGCCCAGATTCCGGTTTCCCTCCTCAAAGGCCAGCGAGCCACCGTGCACCACCGCCCTGTTTGCAGGCAGCACAATGCTGCCATCCTTACGCTGGCCAACCGGTTTGCCATCATCATCCGGCGCAGGCGCATTGAGAAAACGCAGCGTCTCGGTTAAAGCATGCTGCATCCCGTCATCCACCGGATGCTTCTTTGCCAGCTGCGCTATCTCAGCCGCTTCCGGGGCATTGCTAAACCCACATGCCAGTACTGCCTCCAGCCGCACCCGCGGATGTGCGTCTTCCACCCGTTCACGGAGGAGCTGCGGAGCATTGGGTAAATCCGACTGCCACTGGCGCAGTACGCGCACCGCTGCAGCGCGAATGTGCGGGTCCTTGGCGTGCAACAGCCTATGCAATAGCCCAGGTTCCTGAACATCCAAGCCCTGATAAATCCAAAGCCCTTCCAGTTGCAGTTGCTCATTGGGCTGGGCCTTCTTGAGCCATTTTTTTAAGTCGGGGAGTACCACAGCCGCAGTCTTTTCCTGCAATTCGCGCCGAGCGAAGTGGCGGATCTGTGGTTGGGTGGATTTGAGCAGTTCCAACAATTTCACCACAGGTTCGCCTTCGATCTTCGGCTGCTTAAGAAGCGGTCGGCCCTTGGCGGTAATCCGCCAGATGCGCCCGCGTAGATGGTCACGACCGGGATGGCGTTTGGGGTAGGACGTGTTTTCAATGACCGGCGAATAAAAGTCGGCGATGTACAATGCGCCATCAGGCCCGAAGGTCATGGCCACAGGACGGTGGTAGGGATCAGTTGAGCTCAACAGGTCCGGCCGAACTCGGATGGCCTTGTAGCCGTTTCCATTTTCCTTGAGATCAAACCAATGAGTGGCACGTACCCCGGAAAGCTGGTTGGAGAGAAACCGCCCCTGCACCTCCGACGGAAAATGCTCACTGCGAATACGACCAATGCCTGAGGCTGGTCCCACACCACCGGGCGCAAACGAGAGCCTGGCATTGCGCACCTTGGGTTTTGGGTACTGGTAATTGGAAGACAGCACGTTGAGGTTGTAGAAATGCCCGGGCGATGCATCTAGCACGATGGCCTGACCGGTGCGGTCAAACACCAGCCCCCATGGGTTGGAAAATTGATGGGACGCAAACGGATCAAACCGGTGCGTGTGCGGCTCGTAACGGAATACACCGCCATCGCGCATGCGTCTGGGGCCAAAGGGAGTTTCAACCTGTGTATGAAAGAAAATGCCCTCCATGAAATAGAGCGATCCATCCGGGCCCCACTCGAAATTGTTCATCGAATGTTCCGCATCCTCCGCGCCGAAACCGTGCAGCAGCATGCGGAAATGATCCGCGCGATTATCACCATCCTTGTCCGCGGCAAAGATGAGTTGGGGCGTCTGTGAAATATAAACGCCACCATTGCCAAGTGCAAAGCCGTGGATCATCCGCAGGCCATCGATGAAGACCGTATGCTTATCCGCGCGTCCATCGTCATTGGTGTCCTCTAATATCACGATCGAATCACTGTCCGCCGCGCCCGGCATTGGTTGCGGCCAAGTAGGTGTATTGGCCACCCACAATCGTCCGCACGCGTCGAATTTCAACGCCATCGGATTGGCGAGTGGAAAGTTCACCTCCGAGGCAAATAGATTTATCGTATAATCCGGGGCCACCTTGAATTGTTTCAGTGCCTCTTCCGGCGACAGCAATGCTGTACGCCCCATCTTTTGAGCCTCAGCAAATTTCGGAGTAGCCAATTTAGGCGGAGTAGCCCAGATGGGTCGGTCCAGTAACGGTGCCTCCCAGATGGACTCAGGCGTGGGCTTGGGTAGAGCCCATATCTTACGATCAAGCTCATCAATTCGTTTGTCATACTCGGCCATTTCCTCCGGCAGCTTGATTGCGCCGGGCAGCCGGTTACGCCGTCCGTGGATGTACTCCGCATTCGGGCCGCGCCAGCGGATGAAAAAGTGGTGGTTCTTCTCGTAAACCATCCGCCTTAATTTCTCACCGCCCGGTTCAGCCTTGGTGCTGGCACCAGACCATCCCAACGCTTCGGACAACATGCGGCTTACGATACGGTCGCCGTGTTCAGTTAAGTGGATGCCATTAAACGTAAGTTTCTTTGTTTTGTTCAGGGTCATCCACTTGCGGGTGGGCGAAAAGAGATCGGCAAAACGTATGCCGCGTGCTTTGGCAACCTTGGCCATCACCGAGGTGTATACAGCTAGATCCGTGTTGCGATTGTCACCTTCCTGCTCGGCTGCGATGGGTGAAATCAAAACGATGCGCGGAGGCATTTTGCCATTGTGATTTTTTGTCTGTAATTCAGCGAGAAACGCATTGAGGTCGCGCTCGAATTTTTCCAGTCCCGCATCGCCGGCAAAGGATTCATTCAGGCCAAAACACGCGAAGATGAAATCGGCTTTTTGCGAGGTAAGCTGTTCATGCAGGTTTCCAAAGCCTGTAGGACGCGGCATTAGCACTCCTTCACGGCTTCGCGTGACTTCATCTGCCGGCCAGCCGAGGTTGCGCACTACCAGCTTGTGCTTTGGGAATCTACAATGCAGGAACGTCTCGAAATGCCCAAAGATGCCCATCCGCACGGCAAAAGTGTTGCCAATTAACACCATGTGATCTCCTGCATTCACAGGCAAGGGCTTGGATACAGCAAGGAGAGTTGGCACCAGCAAAAAACCCAACAGCAATATGAAACGGTGCATGCAGAAAGGGTATTCATCGCCTCCACGCGTGGCAAGTACCTCGCGGGCAAGAGCCTTGACGCTTAAGTATCAAACGCAAACGCTCAGCGTATCTCAAGCCGTCTCCCATCCGTCGTCCTAAGCCCTAATACGCTGCTGGAAAAAGCAACGCGACAGACAGGCTTGTGCAGACTTCGGTGGCGACTCTTTTTGTGAACCGTTAGAAATCCTCCCGAAACCCTTGCGCGATGAGACCAGGCCGAATGTACTGGAGCTGCAAGGCAGGTTGCGCCCCAAAAACTGTTAGTTAATACGCCTTCGATAATACGGGATGAACCTGGCCTCGACCGATGACTTGGGCCTGCCATTTTTATCGAAAAACTTGGGCTTATTGTTCGGGTCTAACTTGCCGTCGATGTAGGTTTCTTCCAGCCGTTTTTTGCCGTTGGAGTGAAAGTAGATCAAAGTGCCATTACCGCCGGTGACTCCGTTTCCGATGGGGTCACCGGCGGTATCAAAAGTTTTGGCGCGCATTAGTTTGTCTTCCTCCCATTCCCCTTCGTATTCCAAAGAGCCATCCTCGCGCCACCAAGAAACTTTCCCCTGTGGGACACCTTTTATAAATGTGGCTTCAAACTGTTTTCCCCCGTCTTTGTACCACCAGTTCGAGGTGCCGTCATAAAAACCTTCTTTTATCTCTTCTTGACGCCTCTTAATTAAATATTTCTGATCGTAGAATTCGACTACTGTGCCTGTGAAGGCAAATGGTTGCTTTGGATTATTGGCAAGCTCACGCTTATCGTAGATCTTCATTACACTATCCTGAGTGGGGTTCGTATACCGATTTAATTTCTGAAATCTGATTCTCACGTCAGAAACAAAAATAAGGTCTGCCCTGCGAAGAACTCGCTTCCCGTTTTTATCAAATCGAAGATCTTCAATAAACCCATCCTCATCTAAGATCCTCTTCAGGCTTACGACACCATTGTCATAATAAGTGTAGTCTTCCTTCCAACTTCCATTCTCATCGTATATTTTGGTTATTCGTTTAATACCATTTACATCATAGCTGTGGGCTCCCCAAAATGTCCCGTTTTCATCGTATATATCTTTCAGTTGTAGGGTCCCATTTTCATCAAACTTGCTAGACTCCCTTAAAGTTCCATGCTCATTGTATTCATTGTTTAGAATCTTTGTACCATTTGAATCCCTCAAGGAACCGGTTTCCACCATGATTCCCTTGTTAATATAAGCAACGAGCCTTTGCACTTTATTTGACACTATTACCGTGCCTGTGAATGGTTCCGTCTCGAAGGCCGTGTCTAAAATATCTACAGTGCCAGCATTTAGATCAACCGCGTAGGCTGAAGAATCGAAGTCTGAATCTTTAACGTTACGGGTCTCCTTCCGAATGGCATAATATAAAGCACCCATCCATTCGGTGCTGTTCGTGTCCTCGATAACCTGACGATCTGAATCTAGCCGAGCAAGGTATTGGGCCTCTATTTGTCGGGTATACCTCTCGTTCAACGGCTTCGGTCCGTCGCTTGAGGATGGCGCCGAGGCGGCAGTCAGTGTCTGGTAAAGGAATTCTCCCAACAGGTAACCACCTACCAAGCCGATAGCCGCCTCTCCTCCATACATTATTCCTCCTATCAGTACACCTTCGTCCATAGAAGGATTCTTTGCCTTATAAACCAGACTTTTCACCCCGTTTTTCATCCCTGTTTTCAGTGCAGAAGGGGTCGAGCACCCTGAGAAATAGTAAACAATACCGAAGAAGCACAAGGTACTCACTATTCGGCTGAATTTGCGTATTTCCATCTTTATTGTGTACTTTAGCTAGTTGGTTAAATTTAAAGCGCAGCCTGCGGGCCCCAAAAGGAGCCTGCACAGGCCGACGCAAAAGGCAAAAAAGCCATTTTTTGCAGATATTTCATGTTAACAGCCACTTTTAGAGACGACATCCCTGTCGGCAAACCAAGAGGCAAGGAGGAACAGAGCAAATTTCATACCGGATTGTGAATAACTTTCCATTCTTTGGAAAGAATGCATCGTTGGCGTAGGACCTAGGTTCCTTCTATTTTTGTGCGGATGGCTCGCACACGCAACTGTCCACAGTGCGGGATGGCAGTGGTAAAGCCCCGCGACGTGTGCCCACGTTGTGATGCCTCGGTGGTCGAAGGGCCTCGCTGGGATGATTCCAGTCAAAGTTTGAGCACTCGTAAAAAAAAGCTTCGTGCCACCAACGTTCGCATGCGCAACAGCGGAGCCTTGCTTTTTGTCGTGGGGATCGTCCTGTTGAGTCGCGGCGTGGATGCTGAGGCAAATACACTCACACCCTTCGGCTCTATCGGTGTACTCTGCATTATCCTCGGCACCATTATGTTCCTTTGGGGATGGAAATTGCTGCAGATGGAGAAATAAAAACGGCGGGCCTTGTGGCCCGCCGCACTATGACCTTTGGTCCAGTAAATTACTTCTTCTTCGCCTTGGCTTCCACCGTGATGGTGATCTTCTTGGAAACAACGGGAGGATTATGTGCAATATGCGCAAAATCTGCGAACACCAGTTGCAGTGTGTGCTTGCCAGGCGGCAGATTCAGCGTGTGCTCCGTTTGGCCTCCGCCAAAGTGGATAAGCTTATCCGAGGCCACCATCGGCAGGCTCATAGACGGCAGTTTCTCCGTGTCCACCAGTAGATGATGATGTCCCGTGTTTTCCTTGGGCTTGCCATCGGGCAGCACCAGTCCTGCCGGGCACACGCCCATACCTTTCAGGCCAAACACGACCCGTACCGGACCCTTCACGGTCTTGCCATCTTTGGGGGTAATGATTCTCACCTGTGCCCCCTTGGGCGAGGGCGTGCGAGGCACTTTGTCTTCCGCCACGGCCGGCATCACCAAGCCTAAGGCAATCAAGGGAAATAAAATCTTCTTCATTCGAGTACAGTTTCCTTCTAGGGGGTTAAAAAACGGTTCCCCGGCATTGTGCCCAAGGCGGGGTTTCACGCAAGGTTTTGTTGTGGAAGATTTCAGCTCTTACTCTTCGGTTGCGGCTCCCTCAGCGACTTCGGCCTGCGCTTGCGCAGCGGCTTCGGCCTGCGCTTGCGCAGCGGCTTGTTGCTGTTCCCAGATGCTCAGGTGCATTTCGCTGAAGACAGATCGCATGAACCACCTTGAGACGTAGGCAAAGGCCACTGTGGCAATACAACTCCACATCAAAGATATGCCGTAGCCATTGCCATTGAGCAGGTTCAATGCGAGCACCAGCAAAAAGCCAGCTATACCGCCATGGATCATGTAAGACGTCATTTCAAGTTCACTCGAGTAACCTATAGTATATCGGCAGAAAATGGGGTCTTCTTTAGTAGATTTGCCCAATTTTATGCGGGCCACCTTACTTCAACCCTTTCGCGATGCGCGGGCCGATTGTGTCCCCGCCGTCGATCACCAGCGTGTGGCCAGTGGTCTTGGACGCGGTGACCATGGCGAGGATGCCTTGGGCTACGTCATCCGGAGTGCTTACCGCACCCAACACCGTACCAGCCGCTTTCGTTTCCTTCACCTGTTCATAGGCGTCCCCGAGACCTTTTTGGAGCCACTCACCCTCAATGAACCCGGGAGCCACAGCATTCACCCGGATGGCCGGTCCAAGGGTCCGTGCAAGCGAAAGGGTAAGGTTGATAAGGGCCGCCTTACTGGCACAATACGGGATGGAGCTGCCCGCACCGACCATACCGGCAATACTGGCGGTATTGACAATGACCCCACCCTCGCCTGCAGCCAGGGCTTTGCGCGCGGCTCGCGCCATTTGAAACGGCCCCTTGAGATTCACGGCAAAAATGCGTTCCCAATCTTCATCTGTGACCGCATCGAGATCGGGGAAATCAATGAAGCGTGTGGTGCCGGCGTTGTTAATGAGAATATCCAGCCCCCCAAAAGTCTCCACCGTCTGCTGAACCATCGCCCGGCAGGCAGAATCCTCTGCCACATCACCTTGCATAAGTACAACCTTCACGCCCTCCTCACGGCATCGTGCCGCGACCGCTTCTGCGCGATCGGCTGATTGGTTGTAATTGATGGCCACGCCACATCCAACTTGGGCCAGTTGTAACGCCGTAGCAGCGCCTACACCACGCGAGGCGCCGGTTACCAAAGCTGCTTTTTCAGAAAGGTGCATGCCACCAAGATGCTCTGTCGGGGTTCATCGGGTCAATCCAGACCTTCTTCCGATTTCAACGTATTGATCCTGAACAAGGAAATATAGTTGAGTTTTTTGTCGTGGCCGAATGCAATGGGTCATTGATAAAAGCTAACATGATCAAATCAAACCGAATATCGAATAGGGCGGAAAAAGACATTCCAATCCATGATATCATTTCGAGTATTCGAACAAGGAAGAGCCCCCACCACTCCTCATCCATATAAGGCTCGGATTGTGCTTATGCCCATACGTCATCTATTGCCATCAGTAGACACGAGGAATAGTGTGTTGACGCTAGCCAAAAAACGAAAAACCGCCCGGAGGCAGTGATTCGTCCTGAAAAATCAGAATATATATGTGCTAGATGCCTATTCGCCTGCACCTGCGGCGGCAGCTTGATCAGCTCTGGCTTTTTGGTCTTGGGCATATCCTACAAGTGCTCCAATTACACCACCCAGAACAGTTCCTCCTACGATACCTTCGGCAGTTTTGGGCGCAAAGGTACTAGTTGCACCAAAGGCACGCGAAACACTAGTAATGTTATGGCCTACTATGCCACCCGCGACACTACCAACGACTGCGCCACGCATCGCGCCCTCATTAGTGCGGTTCGTGGATGTGTTAGCACAGCCAGCCGCCAAAACTGTAGCTACCAAACCTGTCAATATACATTTTTTCATAATTTTTACCTTTGTTAGTGGTGTTCTAGTATTCGGCAGGCTCACGCATTACTTTAGGATTTATTAACAAATTATTCACAGCCGCCTAGCCTTGTTGCATCATTTTGTATCAAGCCTAACTTTTCCGAGCGATTCGCCCTACAAAGTATTATTAGGGTGGTCCGAACAGAGGAGAGAGAGCAAAGGACGTTTCAATGCACGATTCCATCTCAGACATTGGCACAAGTAAGAGCAATAACTCCGCTTCTTTATCTATTAAGGCTCGGATTTAACTAATGCCTGCCTCAACCATAGACATCTACAGACGCGAGAGAAAGCTAGTTAGATACTAGCCAAAAAACGAAAAACCGCCCGGAGGCGGATGTGATTCGTCCTGAAAAATCAGAATATATATGCTCAAGGCCTATTCGCCTGCACCTGCAGCAGTCACTTGGTCAGCTCTAGCTTTTTGGTCTTGGGCGTATCCCACAAGTGCTCCAATTACACCACCCAGTACAGTGCCTCCCACGATACCTTCTGCAGTTTTGGGCGTAAAAGTATTAGATGAGCTAACTAATCTGTTAAGATTGTGGCCAGCTATGCCACCAACTACGCCCCCTGCGACTGCTCCGTTCAACGCGCCCTGATTCGTACGGTTCATGGACGTGTTTTGACATCCGGCTGCGAATACAACGGCTACCAAACCTGTTAATATGCAATTTTTCATCTTTTTTACCTTTTTTTTAGTGGTTATCTTGGCTTTCGGCAGGCCCAATCATTATCCCTAGGATTTTACCAATTAATCTTAATCAACTAATTGTTTAGAGTTGAACCCGACTTTTCCCCACTAACCTTGACCATCCTTGGTCAAATATCGCCGTCCTTTGCAGAGGCAGTAGAGTCATTCAATATGTCGGCCGAACACGCCGAATTACTCGGCTCATTCATGGTCCCCGATATGCTCACAACAACCAGCCTAAGTGTCAATAACATTCAAGCGCTTTATAAAAAGGCCAAATTAACAGTGAAAGTAATCGAATGGTGTTTGATGCAATTCGATCAGAAATACAAAGCAGTCACATGAAATCTAAGGAAAAATGAAAGCTAGGGTGGTGTTATCGAATTTGTTTTAAAATCCGTAATTCCCCAATATGAATGAACCGCAATGATCACATAGAGAAACAATACCTTTGGGGCTATTTCAACTCCTTGAGACGTAAGTTGCGCCATTGGACTTGGGCACCGATCAGTTCCTTTTTACCACCGATGCCATGCACTTGCAGACCGATGAAGCCCTTGGCCGTAAGCCCATCCTTGAAGTCGGCGCGGGCTACGCCGTTAAGCCAGGTCTTGATGGAGTCGCCACGGCACTCGACACGAACCTTGTTCCATTTATCCGGCTTGTAGGTTTTCTGCCCGGCCTTAGTAAAGGAGGGGCCATCGCCACCGCGCAGCCCGGGATAGAGCCAACCCCGTCGGCCTTCATCATAGATACCGGCACTCCACATGCGACTGGGCTTGTTTGGATCAATCTCAACTTGATATCCATGCACACGACCGGCGGGAAACTTTTTGATCTTGCCGTTACCGAGTTTCTTAGTCACCTCCTTCTCATATGCGTTGGAGCGGATTTGCACGCCGGAGTTGAGGCGGTTGTCGCACTTGTATTCATATTCTAGGATGAAATCGCCATAAATTTTTTGCGTGCACAGAAAGGAGTTGGGTGTACTGGGCACCGCGGTGCCAATTATTTCGCCATCCTTCACAGAGTACCGGGCCTTGCCGCCTTTCTGAGTCCAACCGGAAAGATTTTTGTTATTGAAAATGGAGACAAAACCTTTTTCTTCGGCATTGAGATTGAGAGACAAGACAAAGGTCAGGCATATCAAGGTGTGTTTCATGATGTGAGGGTAACGCCGGCTTGGCGTGATGGCAATCTCCCCCACGCTAAAATTTTACATCCGCAAGACGAAAGAAACGGGTGATTTTTTCGTAAACTCCAGTGCTGAGCTTGGTGCCGGTAATATCGATCGTGCGAATAGTCTTGAGATGGGAGATTTCTTCAAACTGTTTCACGTTGGCATCGCTAATAGAAGTGCCAGAGAAATTCAGACTGTGCAGCTTTGTCATATCTCCGAGCTTACTGATCGCTTCGCCGGAAAACGGGTTATCCGAAAGATCAAGTCTAGTGATTTCCGTGAGATTTACCAGATGATCAAAATGACTATCCTTAAATCCTGTGTGCCTCAGAGTAAGATCCTTCAATTTAGAGCAATTGGCGATTCGTGCAATTATATCATCGGTCAGGGTGATATTTCGGCAGTCAATATGGGTAATATAACCCTCCGTATCCAACTGGCCTTTGGCGCCTAGGGCTTGGAACTGAGTGAGCAATTCCTCTCCCTTGACCTGTGAGGCTTGGAACTTGGCCATGGTGCCATCAACTTCGCGCACCATCGTTGTCCATCGGGATACCGTCTCCGCGCCAAATTTTTCGGTAAATAGCAAGTTCAGCGTCTCCCGTTCTTTGGCCAACAGAGCCTCGGCTTTACGAATAGCAACCCGATTTTTTGTCGGTCGGATCCTTTCTACCTTAAGTACCGCAGCATCAATATTGCGGATCAGGTTGGCGAACAAATCGTATTCACCTTCGGGAATGCCGAGAGAAGGCGCCTCGGCTTGAACATCGGAATCACCCTTACAACCCGCACCCAAAAAGATACCGGCCAATATAACGATCACACCCGCTGGAAGGTGCTTCCTCACAATCAGGTGAGCATAACATATTAACATTAGTTCGCAATTCAAAATACAGCCATATTTGGTGTTTTTTTAAGAAAAACAGCCAATAAATCTAATAATTTCCAAAATGCGTTAAGTTGAAGGGTAGCATCATGGATTGGAATGTTCCAATTTTCAGAAAAATTATAGTAACACTCACGAGTAGATTTGCCCGCATCTGTCTGGTCAACTTGCAGGACAACCTGTTAGGTTTGTCGCGAACCCATTAGGTCCTCATGAAGCGGCTGCTGCCTTTTTTTCTCTTCACCATTTTAGCCGGGGCGGTTCTTGGACAAATCCCAAAGCCCAAGGACGCGCCGAAACCACTTTCGCCTGATGAGAGTGCAAATCGTTTCAAGGTGCCGGCGGGATTTCGGTTGGAGATGATTGCGGCCGAGCCGTTGATTCGCCAGCCATCCGGGATGTGCTGGGACGAGCGCGGGCGGCTCTTTGTCTGCGAACTGCACGGCTACAATCTTGAGGGACAGTTTGACATCGAGGAGCTGAACAAGACCGGCAAGCTTGACCGCGTGGTGCGGCGGCTGCCGGCCGGGCCGGAAGCTATGCGCAAAGCGGAGGCGAGCCAGTACGGCACGGTAAAGCAGCTCATCGATACCGACGGCGACGGGCGCATGGATAAGGCAATGGTATGGGCCGATCGGCTGCCTCCTTGCTTTGGCATTTGCCCAGCACGCGGTGGAGTTATTGTTGTGTGTGCGCCGGACATTGTTTTTCTTGCCGACCGCGATGGCGATGGCAAGGCGGAGGTGCGTGAGAAATTGTTCACTGGTTTCACAGAGGTTATCCTTGAGCGCCGCATGAACAGCCCGCGCTGGGGGCTGGACAACTGGATTTATGTCGGGCGCGGCCGTGGCGGGCGCATCACGGGACCGCGCCTGCGTGCGGCGGTCAATTTGCCCGCCACTGATTTTCGGTTCAAGGCCGACGGCTCGGACATCGAACCGATCAACGGCGGCACCCACACGTTTGGTTTTGCTTTCAACGCGGACGGCGACCGGTTTACCATCTCGACACGTACGCCCGGTATTCAAGTCGCGCCGTTACCGTGGCGATACCTCGCTCGCAACCCTGACGTGTCCATTCGTGCTGTCGAGCGCAATGCCGCCGGATATCAACGTGTGTTCCCCACCAGCCACGCGCATCCGTGGCGCGAAAAACGCGCGGCCGACCCGGGCTTCAGCAAATACTACCGTGACCGCTACGGCGCTGCCGAGTCCGCCCCCAACGGCTACTTTACTTCCGCTTGTTCGCCGCTCATATATCAGGACATCGCCATCCCCGGCCTGCGAGGCCAGTTGCTCGCCTGCGCGCCTGCGCAGAATTTCATCCACCGCGCCCTCATCCGCCGTGATGGCGCGCGCCTTACGTTACACCGCGCGCCCGGCGAGGTGTCCTCGGAATTCCTACCCTCCAGTGACATTTGGTTTCACCCCATCCACCTCACGCACGGGCCTGCCGGGGGCGTTTGGATTGCCGATTTTTACCGCGAAATCATTGAAGATTATTCCGCCATCCCGCGCTATTTGCAGCAGCAATACGGGCTTAAGGACGGTGAAAACCACGGCCGACTCTGGCGTCTCGCTCATCATAAAATGCTAATGGCACCTTTGCCTAACTTGGCTAGGCTGGACGCCGCCCCTCTAGCGCACGAAGTGAGCAGCCCACATTACTGGCGCCGCCAAACCGCCCGACGCCTGTTCGTGGAGCGTGGTCGTGCGGACAAATCCGCGTTGACTGTCCTCGAGAAAACCGCCGCCGAAGCCAAAGATGCCGCCGGAGCCATCAACGCGCTGTACACACTCGACGGGCTGAAACGATTGACCGCAGCAGTGGTCGAGGCAGCGCTGGCCCATCGCGAGCCCGGCGTGCGCCGTCATGCCCTCCGACTGGCCGAGCGACGGTTCGGTGAAAACAAAACACTGTTGCTGACCGTCATAAAAATGGTCGAAGACAAATCGGCCATCGTGCGATTGCAACTGGCCTTAACCCTTGGAGAAAGCACCGACCCTCGTGCGACTGCCGCGTTGGCCCAGTTGGCCACGCGGCATGGCGGCGACGAATGGTTGAATGATGCGGTGCTCAGTTCGCTTGGCGGTCGTGCGGGTGGGATGCTCGCCGCGCTGCTGGAACAGCCTAAGGCAGCGGCCCGAGTGCACGGGCTGGTAGGACGGCTTTGCACCACGGTTGCCTCTCGTCAAAACGCGAAGGAGTTTTCCGGCGCCCTCGTCCGCGTTGCGGGGCTGAAGGACCACGAACTTCAACGGTTGTGCTTGACCGGTTTTCGCGCACCCTTCAAGTCAACGACCACCGTCGCCTTGAGCAAGCCAGCAAGCGACGCGCTGAAGCGATTGACCATGGCCGATGACGCCGCCGTCCGCGCCACCGCGCTGGGTTTGATGCGCGTGCTTAAACTAGAATCTGCCGCCGAGCGCACGGCGAGGATGGACGCGGCGCTGCGAGAAGCGGGTGACGTGAAGCTGTCGGTCGCCCGCCGTTTGGCCGCCGTGCGTGGATTGTCAGCGGAAAACGACACTGCCATCGCCGCGCGATTGCTCAAGGCGTTCCCCACTGCCACGCCGGTGGTGCGCCGGGCTATCCTCGAGACCGCCTTCGCTCGGCGCGGCCACTTGCCGGCAGTGGTTGCGGCCCTTGAAAAGAAACAATTACCTACCGCCGCATTGAACGCCATTCACCGTACAACTCTGCTCCAACATCCGGACACTGCCCTGCGCAACCGCGCCGCCGTGCTTCTCAAACCCACCAGGCCAGTAGACAAGAAAACGCTTCAACAATTCCTATCTGCATTGAATGAGCCCCGCAACGTAGCCAATGGCGCGAAAGTACATCGTGCGCACTGCGCCATCTGCCATCGTGCGCACGGTGTCGGTTTCGCGGTAGGGCCAGACTTGGCCGCTGAGTTTCGCCGCGCGGAGGAGACGATCGTACGCGATATCCTCGCGCCCAGCGAGATGATCGAGGTGGGTCACGAGACATGGGTCATTGAGACCACCGATGGTCGTGCGCTGAGCGGCCTGTTGGCGACAGAATCGGCCAGCAGCCTAACGCTGAGCCTCCCTGGTGGGAAACTCTTGGACGTGTTGCGCAAGGACATCAAGTCGGTCAAGCCGCTATCCGTATCGTTGATGCCTAGGACGCTGGCGCAGGTGCTAAAGCCGCGTGACGTGGCCGATGTCATCGCGTGGTTACGCCGTCCACCCTCGCGCCGGGTATTGTTTGATGACGATGACACGTTTGTAAAATCGTTGATTGATGGCAAGGGCACCGCACAAATCGTAACCAACGACAAACACAACGGCACTGGAGCACTGCGTATCACGCCACCCCAAAAACACTCCGCGCAAATCAAGGGTTGGGCATTTCGCATCCGACAAAATCCCGGCCCGAGCGAGTATCGCTACCTACGCTGGGCGTGGAAAGCCCCCGATGCCCAAGGGGCAATGATTGAACTTGCCGACAAAGGAAAATGGCCGTCGTCTGACAATCCCACCCGACGTTATTACAGCGGCAAGAACACCACCACATGGAAAGCCACCTTAGTTTCCGTGCATTCACCCTCGGAGTGGAAGGTCGTCACGCGTGACCTCTGGGAAGATTTTGGGAACTTCACTCTCACCGGAATCGCTCCCACTGCCATGGGTGGTCCGGTACTGTTTGACCAAATTGAGTTACTGCGTAAGCCGGAAGATTAAACCTTCGGTTACATAAGTAATTTTCGGCCGTGTTTCTCCACGCGGCACAATGCCTCCTTGCCTCGCTGCAACGGCAGCGTTGATTTCCACAGCCCTACGCCCCCTCACCACTCTTGGGAAACCACGAACTGGCAATTTGGTATTGAGTTGATAAAATAGTGCCAGTGAAACTCACATTCGTTGCTTTGTTGATTTTGTTTATGTACCTGTTGGGGTGTGGAAAGGAGGGAGCGTCAAACAAATCATTAACCCCTCTTAAAAAAGAGAATCCTTTGTCGGAGACCCTTCTTGCACTGAAGGGGTCGGCAGAAAAAGGGGATCCGGTGGCACAGAACAGCCTTGGGATGATGTATTACCATGGGGAAGAAGTGGCAGAGAATAATGCTGATGCTATGAAGTGGTATCGCAAGGCTGCTGAGCAGGGACATGCCGAAGCGCAATACCATCTTGGGGCGATGTATGCCGATGGCCAAGGAGTGTTGGAAAACAGTAAGGAGGCGGTGAAATGGTATCTCGCGGCAGCCGAGCAAGGGAATACACTTTCACAGTATCACCTTGGGATGATGTATTATGATGGCGAAGGGGTGGAGAAAAATTATGTCAGCGCTTATGCTTGGTGGAACATCGCTGCCATCAATGGTAATGAGTATGCCAAGAATGCCCAGGAAGCCCTTTTCATTAAGTTAAAAGAGAAATTCACCCCTTCCCAAATTACCGAGGCATATTCATACCGCAGGGACCTGCTCAAGAAATATCCGAAGGCGGAACACTATGCAGCTCTCAAGGAGCCGATGTTTGACCGGGACATCTTACCCATAATCAAGACGCACTGCACCGAATGCCACGGGAAGGAAAAACAGAAAGGAAAGCTTCGGATGGACAGCTTTGCCGAGTTTAATAAAGGTGCTGATGGCAAACCGATCTTCGTTGCCACGAAACCGGCCGAGAGTGAAATTTACAGGCGGCTCAACTTGCCGGACTACGATAATGAGCGTATGCCACGGGAGGGCAACCGCGTCTCTGAGCCTGTCGCCAAACTCATCAAGCGCTGGATCGAGCAGGGGGCTAAACAGTAGTAGTAAATTTCATATCAGCACTATGAATTGCCGAAGTCAGTGAGGCGACCGGATGTGGCAATATGGGCACACAGATTCACTGGGGATAGAACAGATAAATGATTGGACTGCGGCAGACGCAGAGAAACTCCCTTTGGCCCTCAAGCCATCAATTCGCGGACTGCCTTTCCCTCCCCGTTGTTTGTCACGTAGAAAGGCCGACGTTCAATTTCCATGTTATACCGCGGTGAAATGCCCATGGCCGTGTAAATCGTAGCGTGTAGGTCCTCGACGCTGATGGGATTCTCAATGGCTAGGCAGGGGCGCTCGGGGGCGGTCTGTCCGTAGAGAAAACC
This sequence comes from Limisphaerales bacterium, assembly GCA_965659445.1. Classification (GTDB taxonomy): domain Bacteria; phylum Verrucomicrobiota; class Verrucomicrobiia; order Limisphaerales; family UBA1100; genus UBA1100. The sequence goes on from CBFHWX010000007.1 coordinate 23,686, forward strand.
TTTCTTTACGCCTCCACCGAACATCAGCACGCTGGAGGCACCGGTGAAGTGTCGATGTAGTCCGTAGTGTCTCATCTCGCGGATCACATCAGTGTTCACGCGCGACTGATCACGCGCAGTACTACCAGGAATCCCCTCAATGATCATGTCGCGACTAAACTCGCTGGCCAAGATGATCAGTGTGCGGTCCAGAAGGCCGCGTTCCTCCAAGTCTAGTACCAGCTGGGCAATGGGCCTATCGATCTGTTCCTTCATCTGGCGAGTGGTGGTGTGGCCGTTCTCGTGCGTGTCCCAATAGAGTAAAGGTGCGTACTCGGTGGTTACCTCAATAAATCGTGCCCCAGTCTCAGTCAGGCGTCTGGCCAGCAGACAACCTTGCCCAAAGCGGCCGGTGTTGTATTTGTCGTACGAGGCCTTGGGTTCCAGTTTTAGGTCGAATGCTTTGGACGCCGGTGAATTGAGTAGGCGATAGGCGTTGTCAAGGGAGCGTAACAAGCTCTTCCGTTGGTAATCACTGGCCTCCTGAAAAACTGGTGAAGCCTGGACCATTTCCCGGTAGGCTTTGTCCCGTCGCTGAAACCGCTGTGGACTCATGCCCTTTAGCGGCCGAATGGCCTGGATGGCATCTTGTGGCTCGGGCACAAGGAAAGGGCCGTATTCTGACCCAAGGAACCCGGCGTTAAGAAACGCCTTAAGCTCCTCTTGCTCGCCGGCATCAACGAAGCCACCAAAAATGAAGCGCTGGCCAATTCCGATGAAGGCGGGGATGGCGGGATTGCGCGGGCCCAAAGCCTGTGCCATCCAGGCACCCATGTGCGGTGCGGCCACGGTCATTGGCGGCACGTAGCCGGTGTGCCAGTGATACTGGTGGCGCGAGTGCAGAATATGTCCTAGGTCGGGCAATACATGTGAGCGTATCAGTGTTCCGCGGTCCATCACCTTGGCGATGTTTTCCAAACCCTTGGTGAGTTTGATGTTGTCAACCACCGTATCGATTGCTGGGAAAGTGCTCAGAATGCGGTTAACGTCCAGCCCGACCTTGAATGGCTCATAATGCTTGGGGTCAAATGTGTCCGGCGCAGCCATGCCACCGGCCATCCAGAGCAGGATGCAGGTATCAGCAGTCGGCTCAATTTTTGCCGCCTTCTCCGCAGTACACACAGGCCGAGGCGCTCCGGCGGACAGTGCGCCGAGCGTGGCAGCACTGGCGGTTTTAAGAAAATTGCGTCGGTTTTGCTTCAGGTCAAACGGCATGGTGTTCCGATCTCATTATTTTAGTCAGCGGATTAACTGAAAATCCGGCAACATGGTAATGATCCACAGCAGATCTTCAATGCCTTGAGGGTCAATCGTGGAGCCTAATAGGCCGAAGGCAATTCTTACCTCCTCTCTACTGGGTGCTCGCCCAAGTGCCTCAAGGTAAAGCTGTGACACCAATCTTGCGGGCATCTTGCCTTCCTTTTGCATCCAGTAACGCGCTCCAGCCTTAAGCTTTTTGCCGAGAGTGTTGCCATTGATTAGTTCCAGCGCCTGTGAGGTGGTAGCCAGCGAGTCGCGCTTAGTAACCACATGTTCGCGATTGGGTCGGCCGAGTGCCCGACTCAATGGATCATCATTGACAAGCGACGCGCGTACAATACTGATTGCCAAACGCACATCCCCCAGCGGCCCAGTAAGGCTCCACGGTTTCATTCCGCCTGGCCCGAGCACACGGGCATGCTGCCAGTCTTTCATCTCGAAACCAGGGCTTTGCCAGCCATCGACTTTCTGTTGTGTCACCAACCATGAGTCATCGCTTATCAAGAACTTGTCGCCAAGTTTCACACGGAAGGTAAATCCGGCCGGTCCAGCCGCGATGTTGGTCGCCTGTACGGCAAGGACATTGGCACCTACGCGCAGTCGCTTGGCCAACTCTATTCGTACTGGCCGAGTCCAATCCTGACCGGTAGTCACACGCCGTCCGTTCACGAAGAGGATAAACTCATCATCGCAGGTAACGACGGCCGGCGCTGCCTTAAGCTTGCTTTTTAGGATGAAGTTTTTGCGAAAAAAAACCGACTCCAATGGGGCGGATCGAGCAGCTTTTTTACTGGCCCATATCCACTGAGGTAAAGGCGCGGTGCTGGTGCCCGGGACGGTGATCTGGGTGGCAAGCTTTCCCGGAGTGGTCCGAGTCAGCGCACAAACCGCGTCAAGGAATTGCTCGGCGGACATCCGACGGATTACTGGGCCGCGGAAAACAAACGAGGCAGGGGCCTCGGCCGAAAGTTTGGCTGCACGCATCTGGTAGATGCGCGAAGTGCAGATCAATCGCAGCGTTCGTTTCAAATCGTAGCCATGGGAGGCCAAGTCGACCGCCAACCAGTCGACCAGATCCGCGTCCCAAGGGGCCTGATCCATGTCGTCTACGGGCTCAATGATCCCCCGTCCCATGAGCGCAGCCCAAAAGCGGTTGACCATCGTGCGCGTCAGTCGCCCGTTTTTCGGGTCGGTGATAATGTGAGACAGTGACTCCACGCGCTCGGCACGCGGCGCCTGGGGGTCGATGTCGCCCAACTCAGGATAAAGGAAGGCCGAAGGCGCGAGCTTGCCGGTTGCCTTGCCGCAGCCAAAAATCTCCAGCGGTTGGTCGGCAAATACGCTGGCCAACGCCCAAGTGTCAGTGATCCGCCAATTGTTAATGAAGCTGTCGTGGCAGGAAGCGCACTTGATATTGGTGCCAAGGAAGATCTGGCCAACATTTTGGGCAGCCTGCATTTCGCGGCGTTGGGTGGCGTTAACCCGACCGCGCCACTTGATACCGTTGATGAATCCTGCCGAACCCTTCACAGGATTGATCAACTCGCGGACAAATTGATCGTACGGCATATTTGAATGTAAAGCATCGTAGAGCCACTGGGTAATCTGCTTGCGCCCACCGTCGATGTAGCCGGTTCCCTGATAGGCGTTGCGCAGCATATCCGACCAGAAAGTCATCCAATGTACGGCGTAAGCCGACTTGTCGGACAGCAGCCGTTCGACCAACCGGGCACGCTTGTCCGGCGTACGGTCGTGTACGAATGCCTCCATCTCCTTGGCTGGTGGCAACATCCCCACCAGATCTAGCCAAGTCCGACGTGCGAAGATGCGGTCATCTAGTGGCTTTATCTCAACCTGAACTTTATGCCTATTCCAGTACGCGCGAACAAGTCGATCGATGGGGTTCTCGGTCGGGTCACCTGGCGGTAACTCAACTAGGCGCGGGGCCACTGGGGCACGGATACCCTCTGACCACGCCAATCCTTGATCTATCCATGTGCGTAGTAGATTAATTTGCTCGGGTGTCAGCGGCTTACCCTTGGCAGGCATGCGCTTTTCAGGATCCGATGAGGTGAGCCGTTTGATCAGCAAACTCTTGGCACCTTTCCCCACCACTGCTACCGGCCCAGTTTTGCCACCCTTAAGAAAGCTCTCACGGCTATCGATTGAAAAGCCGCCCTTGTGCTTGTCCTCAGAATGACAGCGTGAACACTTATGCTTCAAGAGCGGCTGAATGTCTTTTGCAAAATCCACTGCGTGGACAGGGAGCAAGACCATCAGCGTCAGAAAAATAAGCTTACGGTGCATCAGTGGGAGCGTAACGGATCGGGGCCAAATGTCAGTCTCAGATTAAGAATCCTCGTTTGAAGGACAAAGGCTTTAAATACTCATTCTATATAGTTGCAGCCAGCAAGTTGCCTTCATGGATATAAACCCGATGTTAAGATATGTGGACCCGATCCGCATCTACCGCTCCATTTCTTTTCACCTATCTTGAAAGGGCTGAGTTAACTACTTTCAAGGCTGTCGAATATTCCTGCAAAAAACCTTGGATATATTTTCTACTCAAGATAGTTCGCCAGATTCTTGGGGCCCGGATAGTTTCCTCATGCCATATGGCCGTCTGTATCTTGTCGCCGATGAAGGCGATACGGATATTACGATTAATCTTATCGTGAAATTCAATCAGGTGACTCAAGGTCTCTTGGTCCAGCGTCCTTAGTGCAGCCTGAGGGTCATCACTAAGGACATCGAATCTTCCCAGTAAGGCAGGGAAGTACCGGGGGATGTGAATCAGATTCTTGTCGTTGGCCCCGGGAGTATTCAGGATGCTTTTTAAATCGGGATTTGGCGGAGGCTCTTTTTCGAGCCAAGAAAATAATTTCCAGATAGAGGCACAATATGTGACCACCCCTAATATTATGACATGCCACTGTTTAATCGGTAGATCCGGAAGAAATGAAATGGAGTTAAATAATTCTACAGCTTGATATATAAAGCTGAAAAATAGACAGGAGGCGATGATTCCTCCGAAAAACAAGGCGATGAAGATAATTAATTTGACCGCCCAGTGCATATGATATCTTTGAGCCGGGACAACGATGGTGTGTTCCTGATGATCCCGTTTATTTTTGGGCTCAGAGGTAATGAACATACCCTTGAAATGATATACGATGCGGGTGTTTTTCCCGGATCCCTTGACGGTGTACAGTTCGCATTCTGAGCATCTGGTATGTACACCACCGTGTTCGCCGATGATTTCATCTTCTGAGAGAAATGTCGCGCCAGAGTGCATGGGAGTACCCCAAATCGGTCCATATTCCACGTCATAAGAGCCATACAACCCGCTGTTCTTGAACTCAGATTCAGAGAGGCTGCTCCTTCGGGAATAGGAGAAACTCGGGTTAAGAAATTTGACCAATGGATCCATAATCCACTGGCTGAAACCATCCAAGTAAAGCGACCTTTGGTCTTCGACTGATTTAAATCTAAACAGGGTTATCCCTGAACTGAGCAGGAAGATGTATCCGGATAGATAAAGGATCACACAAAAGATCGGGAGCCCAATCAAGAGATTTCGATCTCCATCATGGATAGCAGGGATAAGCACGACAGCCAGAAAAACACCAGGGAAACCCAAGGCAGCAATGGCGGTTGATTTCAGGAGTCTTACGCAAAGAGTTTTCCGTTCCTGTTCCAATTCCAGCAGGTTAGGCTTAATCTCCCTTTCGTAGAACTCATTAAACTCCATGTGAAACGGATCGTCTTTCATTGACCCTAGTCTTTCCCTTCAGCTTCCTCGCTCGTGTATCGATTGTATTTATATTACTTGGATAAGTAAACGAATGAAGCGTAAGAAGCTTCTCCATTACCAGAACCCCGGCGCTTGGGCACGTATGGAACCGATCCCTGAAGAGGGAACTAATTTCGTTATTTTTTGGGATGTGCAGCAAGCCAAGCTGAGACCTTTTTGTCGGAGGCAGCCTTTTCCTCAGCAGTTAACAGCTTGGCCACCTCAGCTTGGTTGGCCGTAGCGGCAGTGTTCCCCCGGCCCTTGGCGATTGAGTACCATTTGTAGGCTTGCACAAAACTCTTCTCCAATCCTTCACCTGAAAAGTGCATTCCCGCCAGCAGTGCGGGAGCATCAGCGTGACCTTGTTCTCCTGCTTTCTGAAACCACTGTGCCGCCTTCTCCAAGTCCTTGAAAATTTCTGTGCCGAGATAATACATTAGTCCCAGTTTAAACTGCTCAGAAGCCGCACCCTTCTCAGCGGCTGCCTCCAGCAATGCCACTTTTTTGGCGAGAAGCGTACGTGCCGTTTGGCTGGCCTCAGCCAATTGCGCAGGCGTCATCGTATTTGTCCAAGCGGACAGTTCCGCGCGGGCCCACTCGCTACCCTTTTGCGCCGCGTACTCCAGTAGTCGATAACCTTTCACCATGTCCTTCGCCACTGTATCAGTATCACCACTGAGATGCATTCGCCCGAGAAGAGCCGACGCACCCACGTGTCCCTGTTCCGCCGCCGGTGCCAACAGCTTGACGGCCTTCCCTTTATCCGAAGGAACACCTTCGCCATGAAGAAACCATACCCCCAACATGTACTGCATCTCTGCGTCACCCTTGGCTGCATCCGCTATTTGCTTTTCGACTTGTTTTGTCAAAAAATCACCAGCCGGCTTGGCGGACTGCTCAACCTGAACTGTAGTCAACATCGGCTTGATGCGCTCCCGGTCCTTCAGAATCAGACTGCGGTGTACTCCCTTGCTTCGCACTGCGGCCATGGTGATCAGTTGATAAGCCGTTACGGCATTGGTGGCTACACCGTTTCCTGCCTCAAAACGAAGGCCTAGAACCCAGCTTGCTTGTGGGTCGCCTTCATCGGCCAGCTTTTGCAAATCGGCGGGTGACAGAGTAGCATACTCTGGCTCAGGCGTTGCCGGAGGAGGCTTGGATTTATGACCGGAAGCAGCGACGTGTGTGGTATTGCCGGAGGGTTGATTACCGGATGAAGCAGGGTTATCTGCAGTTGCCGTTACGCTATCAGGCCTCTGCCCATCATTGGGTACAGTAGTGCTCACGGGCTCGGTACTATCGACAGACCCCGAGTTAATTTCAGGCTCAGAAATTTTGGTGTTTCGGTCAGATGACTGACTGACTAAAGTTTCGGGAGCGACGGCCTCAACGGTTTGCGTTGTGGCCGGGGTGTTCACGGCTTCCTGCTTTGTCAGAGGGCGGGAATACGGGCCAGAGGGCGCACTATTCTCACCACATCCAAGGGCTAAAACCAACGTTGAAGTCAGAAGGGCTTGTCTAAAGTTCATAATGTGAATTCAAAGGTTGAGCTGGGGTATGTTTCTGGCGAATTGAGGGTGTCAGGATTCACTATTTCAGTAATTTTTCAAATAAAATTGAAGCGATTTTATTAAAAATAGTCGAATCGAAACTTGCGTGCTGGGAGGGTCATTTTAGACTTTTGTGGTTCAAGCCTTACGGGGATATGATGCGGTTTCCGGAATTTGTTATCGGCAGTTTGGCACTGTGCTGTGCAGTGTCAGCGGACACCGTGTTCACGCGCGATGGTCAAATTCATCAGGGCAAAATATCCCTCGGAACCAACTACACCGTGCGAGTGGTGGCACCGGGTACAACCAATGTTGTAACTGCAACCAACCTGCTGCGAGCGGTCTTTGGCCCCGACGTCATAGCGATGCCTTGGCACCTTATTGGACCGTTTGGTGCCTCCGGTTTTGAAGAGGCTCACGACAAGGCGTTTTTCAATGAGGCCGCAGTTGACCTGAAAAAGGAATACGGAAACCTCAAGTGGAAGGAGGCAAATTTTATTGATGGCATGGTGCACGTGCTTAGCGCCGAACCCAACGGCGCGACTTATCTTTATCGAATCATTCATGCTGCCTCGCCAATTACACTGGACGCCTCACTTGGCAGTAATGACAGCATCAAACTCTGGCTGAACGGTCGGCTTATCCTTAACAACAAGGTACTTCGAATTACCGTGCCGGGTCAGGACAGGGTGCGGCTGGAACTGGTCAAGGGGGAAAACAAATTGCTCATGAAGGTCACCAATGACCAAGTTAGTTCCTCCTTTTATTTCAAGACACAGCGGATGAAGGCTTGGAGTGCGTTACACGCCGTTCCGAACGCCGGCATCATGACGTGGGATGGATCCTTCATCCCGGTGCAAGTGGAAAAAATGGATGACGAAAAAGTTTATTATTCAAATGTCGCTATCGTCCGCCCGAATGTCAGCACAGTATTCTTTAGGCCTTTATCTGTCGTCGAGGTCAATAAAATGAACAACAAGCCCGCCGGTGTTTTGTTGATGAACGGTGACTTCGTCGAAGGTGAGTTGCGTTCAATGGATCAGAACGAGGTAGTTGTTAGCTCAGTCCTTTTCGGTTTAAAAAAATATAAACCTTATGAGGAGGCAATTGCGTTAGTGCTTCGGCCCGCGAGCAAAACCATTGTGCGCCATCATTTTAAGTTGAGTGATAATTCCCTGATGTTTGCCAAGAAGTTTGGGGTCAAGGGTTCCCAAATCACCCTTTCTGAAGGGCCATTCAAGGGTCGGGTTATTCCTTTAACCCAGGTTGTTGAAATGACATATGGCTCTGTTCCAAATCTCTTGCAGGGCTCGGCGATCCATTGGAAAAGCCTGCCCGGAAAAACAAGGCAATCACTCGAAACCCGAGATCGCCACAATCAGTCAATTATCCAGGAATATTCGAAATGGAGTGCGCGCCTTGCTATTGCAAAGAATGTAACGGCTGATGAGTTACCCCCTTTGGTCAAGGCGGAGACTGATGCCCAAGCCGCGCAGACCAAGGCCTTGAGTCTTCGGAATGCAGCTCTTCAAAAAGTCACAGCCAAGACCCAGGCTCATGCGCAGGCCAAAGCCGCATTAACGGCCGCTGGTTCCAAACTTGATGCTGATTGCTCCCAGATAGAGTTTAAAAGTGAGGCACTAGCCAACCTGATATCCACAGGACAGAAGCCGAAACTTCAAATTTTAGCACAAACGCAGCGGAAATCTGACGAGGTTGCCCTCGCGCATGTAATCAACGCAAGAGACTTGGTTGAGATACAGGCCGAAATCACCCTAGCATCGATGGCTCAGAAGGCTGCAGAATCAGCGGTTAAGGCATCGGTAGCCAACGTCACCGCCTTTAAAGCCAAACTGAAGGCTTCCGCTGCTGCACTTACCGCTGCTGAAAAAGCCCTTCAGTCCAAACAAAAAACAGCAGCCGATGCTCATGCAACCTTAACCAATGCACTCAAATCTTCGCTTCAACCGGCATTCAAGCAAAAGGCCGCCTCCAACTGGGAATCCGTTGATGCGAGGCAAAGGCAAGCTAGGGCAGAGCAAAAAATTCGGCAATTGAACATAGCCGTGCAAATGGCCGCGACTAATTTTCAAGCCCTCGACAAAGCGACAAAAACCGCCGTCACTGCTGTGGAGTCCGCCAAAGCAAAAGCAACAACGGCCACAACGAGTGTCACCACGGCTAAGACCAAGCTGACAACTGCTGCCGATGCAGTAAAAACCGCCAAACTGACGCTGGAAAGTTTACAAAAAACCCAGTTAAACCCGGCCATCGCCAAAGCTGAAGCGGCTGGAAAGTCCTTGACGATCGCTATTCAAGGCAAATCCAAGGCGGATCAGTTGCTTACTGACGTGAACAAAGTGTTGGTCAAAGCGAACAAACTGGCGCAGGCAAAATTTGAGCCTGCACAGGTGAAGAAAGACCTGGTTGCAACCCAAGCCTTGGCTGAACAACTCAAGGGCCTTACGGCGGCAGTCCAGGCACCCATTGATGACATCAATGCCACTCGTAAAATCCCCACTCTGGCAATTGGCGTTTCAGCCACCAACTCGCTGGTCACGGCTATGGTCAACAAGAAAACAGCGGATCAAACCATGGTCACTCTCAAAGAAAATATCGCAAAGGCGACCAGTGTCCACGCAAGTGCGGAGAAGGCCGCCGTGGCAGCTGAGGCCAAGGCCAGGATAGCGTTGAGTCTGGTTATCGCAGCCACCAACACTTTGTCTATGGCCATGAAGGATTTTGAATCGAAACAATCTGTTACAGCGACCATGCAAAAAACCATGGAGGAAAAATTCACTGCTCTTAAGCAGGCCGCCCAGGCTGCCGATACTACCAGAAAAGTTGTAATCAAAGCCAATTTTATTAAATCCCGGGCAAGCCTGGCTGCCCTGGGAGCGAAGACACGACTGACCAAGGCTACGGCCAATTCAACGGTAGCGAGAGAGGCTGGCAAGCATGCCACTGCAACGGCCTCAACGACCAAAACTCTATATACAGCAGCCAATAGTACCTTGACTACGGCCAAGTCCAACGTGAACACAAAGAAGAGCACCGCCAACAACGCTCGGAATGCGTTGGCAACACTGGCCAAAAAACAAATCCCCGCTACCGCCAAGACAGCCATGGCGCACAAGAAATATGTTAGGGCTCAACTCGCCCATAGTGCTGCCCAGCAATCACTGGCCGCTGCCACCAATCAGGTAGGGATTGCAAAGGTAGAATTACAAAAGGTTGAGCAAAAGTCCAAGGACACCAAGGATGAAAACGAAGTGGCTGCCTTAAAGAAACAAGTCACGGAGGCCAAGCTGGTGTTGAGTCAATTAACTAATGTGAGGCAAAAACAGTCGGCTTCCAAAGTGGATGCAACCTTGACCGCCCTCGCCAAGGCGCTGACGACCAAGGATACCGCAGACAAGGCGCTAACGGCCTTGAATGTGCAGGTAACACTCGCCACGACAGCCGCCCACAAGACGGTCACAGAATTGAACGCCGCCGCCGCACGACTAAATGCTGCTCAGGTAAAGCTGGATCAGGCGAATGTAAACCAGCAGTTGGCAAATGTGCGGGCTACTTCAACTCAGACAGGGATTGCTACCGCAAAACAACTGCTGACTGAAGCAACCGCCGCAGACAAGGCAGCAAAGGCCTTGGCAACTGCCACCACTACAGCTGCAACCAAAGCAGGCACTGTCAGAATCACAGCAAGCAAGACGTTGACCGCGGCTACCCAACAGGCTACCGCCAGCACCGTAGCTTATCGCGCCTCAGTCAAGGTTCAGGCCGATGCCGATATCAAGGTAAAGATGGCGGAGGAAAATATAAAAAAGGCAGCAAAAAATTTGGAGGCTGAAAAAAAACTCGCCCAGCAACAGCGCACATTAGCTGGCGAGGCGAAACAGATACTGGACGACTTGTCCACATCACAACAAAACAAGGCCACGGATACCGTGACTGCAGCCGGTGCGGCGATCACGAAGGCCCAAGCGGAGGTTGCTTCAGCCAATCAGGCATTAAAGGCTATTGAGACTGAATTGACGGCTCTTGTTCCTACCTTGCTCCTAATGAACCAAGCGGAAGCAGCGGCTATGACGCTGATTAATACCCTCAGTGGAGATGACATAACAGAAGTGAAGTTAACTGCCGAAAAGAAGGCGCTTATGGTTCTCATTCAGAAAGCGGTGGAATCGTATGTTAATGTTCATCAAAAAGAGGCCATGGCTAAGGCCACAGCCGCCAATACAGCGCTCACTCAGGCCAAGGCAAACAAAACGGCAGCAACCAAGGAATCAACGATGATTAAGCTCAAGACAGCCGATGCAGTGACCGTACTCCAGAAAGCTGAGCAGGTGCTGCGCGATGCTGAGACGGGTCTAAAAACGGCAGAAACGGCCATGGCCATGGCGCAGGAAGAGCAGGCCATCGCTGAAAAATTGGCTAACGGAAAGACAAAGCAGACGGAGGAGGCGAAGGCTTCATTAACACAATTAACCGAGGAGCAGAAGTTGGCTGTGACCTCGGCAGCCACAGCCAAGACAGGTCTCACGAAGGCAATGGCAGATCAAGTCCAGGTGACCCAAGCCCTCCATGCAGCCAACAAGGCCATTATAACCATGATGCTGTCCCGCAAAACCGCGAAGAAGGCAGTTCAGGATTCAGAAGAGAAAATGCTGGCAGCAAGGATTGCATCAGAAAAGTTATCGAAAGAATTGACGATACTGGTGCTTCAAGCCGCTGCGTGCCAGGACAAAACAACGAGGGTTGAGAGGGATCTAGCGAGATTGAAGGCCCTCCGGTATTCGCCTGCAACCCAGAAGGCAACGTCCTTAAGCACCGCATCCACCCAAGCCTTAACCAATCGCGACAATGCTGAAAAGGCACTTGTGGCTGCCAATTTGGCGGTGGCCGCGCAGGAGCTGGCACGGCGGGCGTCCATTGAAGTGGGCTTGACATCTGCTGCCGCAGAGTTGAAGGGGCAGCAGGCCGAGGTGGACGGATGGAAGGACCTGGTTCTAGCCAAGCAAGAGGCAGAACAGGCGGAGACGGATTACATGAAAACCGTGGCGAAATATCGCGCTAGGAAACAGGAAGCAGACGCCGTTCGCGGCAAGCTTTCCAAGGCAAAGGCGGAAACAAACTTGTCCAACACAAATTTAGCACGACTCAAGCCAGCCTACGACGCCATCATCCGGCACTGATTATTGGTTTTATTATTGGCGACATAGCCAGAGGTCATATTAGGGACTTTCCCAGTAGGGGAGAACTCGTATGCCACGGGTTTGACTGCGGATTTCAACGCCCTACAGGCGTATCTAATAAAGGATAAATGAGCCGACATTGGCTAATTCGGATTTAAGGCAGTAGGATGGTAGGGCCGCGATCGGCTGCCTTGCCTTTTCAACCCGGCTTAAGACTTGCTGGAGTGCTGTATTATCTTTAGCTTCAGCACCAAGCCCCATGACCGTGGAACACTCCTAGTATGGCCAGTGCACGCACCAAGATTCGGGTTTTTCGGCAGGATGGCACCCCTGTAGCAGAGTATTTACTGGGTGAAGGAGTCCATTCAATGGGCAGGGATCCCTCCTCGGCCATCTACCTGGAAAGTGACTATGTATCCGGCGAACACGCCCGCCTGCATCTCAGTGCTACAGGTATTGAGATTGAGGATTTAAACAGCACCTCAGGCACATACTTAGACGGGATAACGGTGCGGGGTAAACTGGATATTCAGCCGGGACAGAAGATCCAGATAGGTGATTTGCAGGTGGATCTCACCATGGAAGGTGCAGGCGAAGTAGCGGCAGCGGCCACTTTGGGAGCAGGCCGCTATACGCTGGTGCAGGAGCTGGGCCGGGGAGCCATGGGCACAGTCTGGCTGGCGACAGACAATGAACTGCAGGAGGAGGTTGCCATCAAGCTCTTGGCCCCGGAACTGGCTGGGGACGCAGTGACTTTGGCTGACTTGAAGCGGGAGGTGCAGAAGAGCCGAAGACTCTCCCATGAGCACATTATCCGGATTCATGATTTGAGCAATCTACCTGGGGAGCTGCCCTTTATCACCATGGAGTTTATCCGGGGCAGCAACATGGATGCGGTGCGCTTAAACCAGCCTGACGGGTTGATGAGCTGGAAGCACCTGCGATCAGTGGCGGTGCAGTTGGCCGAGGCACTGGATTATGCGCATCGGCAGAAAATTGTGCATCGGGACTTGAAACCGGCCAACATGATGGTGACGGAGGATTACACGCTCAAGCTGGCGGATTTTGGAATTGCGGCGACCCTGAATGATTCAACAGCGCGCTCTTCGCTGGCGGGCACAGTCAGCGGCACCTTGACCTACATGAGCCCGCAGCAGTTGCGGGGGGAGGATCCCCGGGGCAGTGATGACATTTATTCCTTGGGAGCCACTCTTTACAACCTGATTGCCGGACGGCCTCCATTTAAGTCTGGAGATGTTCGGGGGCAGATCCTCAACCAGAGCCCGACCCCCTTGACGCAAGTACTGGCCAGTGCGGGGGTGCAGAGTGACATTCCTGATTATGTGAGTTCACTGGTGATGGCGTGTTTGGCGAAGGATCCTGAAGATCGGCCGCAAAGTGGAAAGGCGATTGTCGAATGGATTGTAAGTGAAGGCAAAAGTGAACTGATTGTCGGAAAAGAGACTTCAATTTTTAAAGCTACCGCTCCTGCAGCAGCTGCAGCAGCACCACCCAAGCCACCGCCACCGGGGGGTGGGGCCAAACGAAATAAGAAACTGGTAATTGGAATTGCGGCAGCTGCAATCGTGGCGGTGCTGGCGGTAGCGGGTGTTTTACTCTTAGGTAAGGGCGGGGATAATGCCGTAACACAAAAGCCCGGCACCCTCCTTTGGAGCTTTGAAACAGGAGACGAGGTGACCTCCTCCCCCGCCGTCGGCCCTGATGGCACCGTTTATGTCGGATCAAAGGATCATAAAGTTTACGCACTGGATGGTAAAACCGGCGCAATAAAATGGGAATATACGTCGAAAACCAAAATCGGGGCCCCGCCCGCTATCGGCTCAGATGGAACGGTTTACATTGGCACCGGTTTGACAGGAGCTGAGCTCCTTGCTCTGGATGGAACAACAGGCGAAAAGAAGTGGGCGTTTCGAGTTGGACAGGGGATTCCCTCCTCCCCGGCCATTGGGGCGGACGGAACCCTATACTTCGGGTCAAAAACTCAAAAGGTTTATGCCGTGAATGCCGATGGAACCAAGAAGTGGGAATTTGAAACAGGGGGGGCCATTTACTCCTCCCCCGCCATTGGAGCCGATGGCACTGTTTACATTGGCTCCGGAGATAACAAACTCTACGCACTGGATGGGACTACCGGGACTAATAAATGGGAATTTACAACGGGAGGTAGAATCCCCTCCTCACCCGCCATTCATCCTGGCGGACGCGTCTTCTTTGGGTCAACGGATGGGAAGGTCTACGCCTTCAGTGCGTATGGCGAACGTCGCTGGTATTTTGTGACAGGTGGCCAAGTTCACTCTTCCCCGGTCATTGGATCTCCGCACGCCACCATCTACATCGGATCCAATGACGGAAAAGTATATGCATTATCCTGGGGAAGCGGCGCCAAGAAATGGGAATTTGAAGCAGGAAAAGGTGTCCGCTCTACTCCGGCCATCGGGTCCGATGGCACCCTTTATGTTGGATCAATGGACAACAAGATCTACGCACTGGATGGGGCAACCGGAATCAAGAAATGGGAATATGAAACGGGAGGCGAGGTGTACTCCTCCCCGGCCATTGGGCCCAATGGCACTGTTTATGTAGGTTCAAACGACGGAAAGATCTACGCACTTGCCTCCGGAAGCAAAGGTCTGGCTAAAAGTGCGTGGCCCATGCGGGGGCGCAACGCCGCGCATTCAGGAAGAATGTCCGTCATGTGGGGAATTCCCGAGCCAGATATCGCCCGCTTGAAGGTCGATGCAAATAATGGCGACTTTTTGGCCCAAAACTCCCTCGGAGACATCTACCGCGTAGGCAAATGGACTCAAGCAAATGACACTGAAGCCCTTTCTTGGTACAGGAAGTCAGCCGAAGCGGGTTTCCATGTCGCGCAGTGGCATTTGGGCAACCGGTATATCAAGGGTAAAGGCGCTCCGGCAGACAATGTGAAAGGCATGGAATGGCTAAAAAAGGCTGCCGATCAGGAGCACCCGAATTCTATATATCAGATAGGATGGATGCTCCAGACAGGCACCTACGATGGAATAGAACAGGACAGGGTAGAAGCCCTTAAATGGTATCACAAGGCCGCGAAGCATAACCATCCCATATCTCTAAACCAGATCGGTCATTTTTATAGGGAAGGCTGGGGTGGTCTAGAACAGGACTATAATCAGGCAATCATATGGTTCAACAAAAGTGCCGATCTAGGGAACGACAGGGCAATATTCAATCTTGGGAACATGTATGAAATCGGCCAAGGAAAAACAGATTTGAAGAAGGCTGTCGAACTTTACAGCAAAGCAGCCCTCATGGGGCATAGTGGGGCCCAAAATGGCTTAGCATATGGCCTTGAGAAAGGCTGGAGTGGCGCCCCGCCAAACCATGTTTATGCATATGCCTGGTACACCATTGCCATCGACAATGGAAACAAGAAAGCCATTAACAATAGGAAACGCCTTGAAGGTGTCATCTCTCCTAACAACAAGAACTCGGGCCTGCAACTGGTTGGGCAACTGCGCAAGCAGATCAAAGAAAAGTAGCCCAAAAAAAACTTGAGGCGCACACCGGTAAAGACCTTGGCCTACTCCCGCACTGATCTCCTCGGTTGTATGGCTGCCGTGGTCGAGACCTGAAAGTATCGAAATCGGTTCAGTTTTGGCTCAGTAAAACCTAGAACTCAACTTTCCAATAGAGCATTGGCACTCCCGGAAGGATTCGAACCTTCGACCTAGTGTTTAGGAAACACCCGCTCTATCCAACTGAGCTACGGGAGCCCGTTCCATGATGGAGTAGAAGACTTGATTTGCAAAGGTTACTTGCGGGCGTCCACACAAACGAGATCTCCGGCGGCATTACGGGCAAAGATGCGGCCGTTAGACAACACGGGCACAGTCCAGCATCTACCCTTGAGCACCTGAGCGGTAGCGCTTGGCTCGAATCCCTTCGGAGAGGCGCGGCCAAGTGCGAGGTTACCGGTTTCGCCCAGGACCAGAAGATGGTTTTGCACCGCCATAAGTGAGCCGCAGCGGTAACCTTCCTTGCTCCACTGTACGGTGCCATCGGCAAAACGCAGACAAACAAGCTTCTTGGGGCCGGCCATGTGGGTGTTCCCGTCAAAGCCGTAGACAAAGTCACCGATCACCACGGAATTGTTCATGTGGTTGCTCATATTCTTGTTGGAATAAATCTGCCGCAGGTCCGTGCCGGTAAATTGGAAGAGGCCACACCCGCGACGGTATCCGGTGGAGAGGAAGATCTTGTCCCCAATGACGATGGGTGTGGTGGAGTTGGTGCGAAAGGAAGTGCGCCAATCCTGAAAAGCCACGGTCTTGCCGTTGGTGGCATCGAGGATCACAAGGCCATCCGTCTTGAGTGTGGCGAGGAAGGTCCGGCCTTTGAATTCAAACGCCACAGGAGACCCGTATGCAGGCTTATACACTTTACTGCGCCATACTTCCTTGCCGGTGATTTTATTCAAGGCACACGTAAACGTCGCTTCGACAATGAGCAAATCACCAAGTACCACCGGAGAGGCAGCAAAGCCCCACTCGGGTGGTCGTGGCAATTCCGCCTTAGCCATCATGTCAATTTTCCAGTGAATTTTACCTGTGGCAGTATCGTAACAGGCCAATCTACCTGATTTGCTCAGACCGTACACTCGCTTCCCATCGATGGTAGGTGAAGCGCAGGGCCCTCCCTCGTGTAAATAGTCTACAAGCGCGGCTGTATATGTATCTTTCCAGAGAGTTTTACCAGTTTCTGCATCAAGGCACTGAAATGTCTCCTTATTCTCATCACGTTTCCCCGTGCAACCCAGGCAAAAGAGCCTATTTTCAGCCACAGCCATACTGGAAAAGCCTACACCAATTTGTCTACGCCATGTAATCTTGCTGAAGTCGGCCTTGGGAAGTTTCTCTCGCGAGACGCCATCGTACCGCGGCCCGCGCCAATTCGGCCAGTTTTCGGCATAAGATAGATTTAAGAGAAATAGAGAGATGATCAGGTGGCGCATTAGTAGAGTCTATAGGACGGTGAAAAACGGGGAAAGGTTCGTTTTATTCAATTCTGTTGTGGATAATCTGCGGATAAAACTATGATTTCTAATTATGTTTCGCATTTGCGCCTGTTTTTGTGGAGATTCGGATCAATTAGTTCAAAACTCTCCGTGGGAATAAACTCTGCACAAATATTGAATATTGAGTGATTTTATGTGAACTAGTCAAAAGCGCGTTTCGATTATCCCCTCGATCAATGGCTGTTTTTTTCATCAGAGCATAGTAAAGCTGTTTTTAAGGGCAAAATCAGATATATTCTGCCGTGCGCCTCTTTTTAGGATGAACAATAAACCGTCACTTTTTTTTAACCGCGAATTAAGCTGGCTCGAGTTCAATCAACGGGTGATGAAGGAAGCCATTGATCCTCACAATCCTCTGCTTGAGCGTCTGAAGTTTTTTTGTATCGCCAATTCAAATCTCGATGAGTTTTTTGAAGTGCGCATTGCCGGCCTGAAGCAACAGATAGAAAGTGCCGTGGTGAAACGGAGCATGGATGGTCGTACAGCAACGGAAATATTTCAAGCAGCCTCAGTGCGGATCCATCGAATGGTTGACGATCTCTTTCGGTGTTGGCGTGAAGACTTGCGCCCTTCCCTCGCGGAGAAGGGTTTCTGCTTTCATGAGATCGAAGATCTCCCCTCGAAAGACCTCATGTGGCTGAAGCATTTGTTTGAGAAAAACATCCGGCCAGTACTCACGCCGCTATCGGTGGACCCGTCGAAAGCCTTTCCATTGATTCTTAATAAATCGCTGAATATTATCGTGCGAGTTGAGCGCGCGTGTAAACGCGGCCACGAGCAACGCTTATGCATTGTTCAAGTCCCTCGAGTCATCCCGCGCCTTGTTCAGCTTCCACGCGAAAATACCGTTCCCGAGTATGTCTTTCTCAGTGACGTGATCTCCCATTTTATCGACTCCCTTTTCCCGGGCAACAAAGTTCTGGGGAACTGGCCGTTCCGCTTGACTCGTAACAGTGAACTCTACGTAGCCGAGGATGACGCAGACAACCTGCTGCAAGCAGTGGAGAACGAACTGCGCAATCGTCGCCGTGGCGATGCGGTACGTCTGGAGATTGATCATCGCTGTCCAGAGAATCTTGTCACGGAACTGCTTGAAAAATTAGGATTGACTGCTGCGGACCTGTACCGGGTTGATGGTCCGGTCAATCCCATTCACCTAAATATTTTACTCAAGGGCGATCACTCCCCTGAGATTCGCGACACTCCGTTCATTGCCCCCAAAACTCCGGCATTTCAAGGCCGTTCAGATATTTTTGAAGTAATCCGACAGCAGGATGTACTGCTGCATCATCCGTATGAGTCCTTCGATAGTGTCGTGGATTTTCTGCATCAAGCCGCCGCCGATCCGAAAGTGTTGGCCATCAAGCAAACCCTGTATCGCACCGGCGGTGATCGCCGAATTGTCGATGCGTTAATGCGTGCCGCCCAAAATGGCAAACAGGTTGCTGTGAGCGTGGAACTCAAAGCGCGCTTTGATGAGGCGCTCAATATCCGGTGGGCAAGGGAGATGGAAGAAGCAGGGGTTCAGGTAAGCTACGGACTGGTTAATTACAAAGTCCACGCCAAACTCTGCCTTGTGATCCGGAAGGAGAAGGACGGCCTGCGCCGTTATCTTCACATGGCCACCGGCAATTACAACCCAGACACATCCCGTCTCTATACTGACCTCGGTCTCTTCACTTCCCGGGAAGATTTCGGAGAAGATGCTTCGAGTCTGTTCAATCTCCTGACCGGTTTCTGCCAGTTCCAAGGCACAAAAAAATTGATCGTGGCGCCGTTTGAATTTAAAACCACGATGTTGGATTTGATTCGACAAGAAACACTCAACGCACACGGTGGTAAATCGGCGCGCATCATCGCCAAGATGAATTCACTGGTCGACAAGCCGGTCATCGAGGCTCTCTACGATGCTAGTAAAGCCGGTGTGCTAATCGATTTGATTGTTCGAGGAATCTGTTGTCTGCGACCAGGCGTCCCTAATCTTAGTGACAACATTACTGTTCGCAGCATCGTCGACCGTTTTCTAGAACATAGCCGTATTTTCTTTTTTGAAAATAATGGAAACCCAAAGGTGTTTGCGAGCAGTGGAGACTGGATGTATCGGAACTTCGAAAAACGCATTGAAGTTACATTCCCAATAGAAGATGAGAAAATTAAAAGCCGTATCATCAATGGTATTTTGCCCGTGTACCTAAAGGATAATGTTAGAGCACATGAGCTACAACCTGATGGAACTTA
Source organism: Limisphaerales bacterium (assembly GCA_965659445.1). Taxonomy (GTDB): domain Bacteria; phylum Verrucomicrobiota; class Verrucomicrobiia; order Limisphaerales; family UBA1100; genus UBA1100. Next base: position 42,841 of record CBFHWX010000007.1, read on the forward strand.
TGTGCAATTGGAGACTGGCGGGGGGAAGAAATCAATCCGGATCCAAGTTGAATTCATCTCAGAAGCGAAGGTAGCACCAAGGGCTCAGAAGGAAAAATCCAGAGTAAACGATATGAAATTACGGTTAACCCAATCCCCCAAAGAAAACGAAAGTGCCGCCTAGCGCTTCGAGTTGCTGAGAGCCTCCTGAGCATGCAATGCGGCACCGTAAATACCCCCATCGTCTCCCATCTTGCTGGCAATCATTTTGATGCCTCGTAAGGTCCCCGGCAGCACATGCGCTTCTGCTGTCTTGCGAATAATTGGGAGCATCGTTTTTCCCAGGGCCTCAATTACTCCTCCGCCGAGCACAACACATTCGGGGCCGAAAGCACTGATTAACCCGGCCACTCCGACGCCGCAATCCTCTGACACATTACGAATAACACGTATCATTAGCGGATCTTTCTTTGTCAATGCCATACGGAGATGCCGACTCCGAATCCCCTTGAGCTGCGATCCTAGTTCTCCGGTCAGCAGGGTGGTCTCTCCCTCTAACACTGCACGCCGCAACCGACGCACAATCCCGGTGCGACTGGCCAGAGATTCAAGACTGCCCCGGAAACTATGCGCGGTTTTGATACCATCCTTGTCGATCGCCATCTGGCCAAACTCTCCAGCCGCATGGTTGTATCCGGTGTGCAGCTCGCCGTTAATAATGACTCCTCCTCCAAAACCGGTGCCTAGGAAACAACCGATCATTGTCCGAGGTTTACCTTCCAGTTCCACCCGATGAATTCCTAAAGTAAACAGGTTGCAATCATTCTCAACAAAGACCGGGAGTCGTATCCTGCGTTGAAGAATCGTCTTTATCGGTACATTGTCCCAACCGATATTGTATGCATTGATCACCCTCCCCTTGATCACCACACCAGGAGCTCCAAGACCAATGGCACGCACCTGTTTAAGATGTACACCTTGTTCAGACAGTAGATCTCGAATAACACGCTCAACGCGCCCAATTACCGCTTCCTTCCCAAGTTTCGCTTTGGTCTTGATCTTTAGGGTGCCACGCAATTGCAAGGATGCACTGAATAACCCAGCCAAGATCTTGGAGCCGCCGATATCTACGCCCACATAAAACTGAGCTGATCGTCTTACAGCCATGTGCGCAGATTGAACTGGCAGTTTATACGTCGTCGCAATTGAAAGTTATACGCACCAACATCCACCTTGACGTGGTGTTAGGAAGACACAGGAAAACCCCTATTCCTTCTCTTCAGTCTTATTTTCCTCCGGTGGTTTAGGAGGCTCGAATGTCGCAATGACTTTGCCGTCGGTCATGTTCCATATACGCAGTACACTGTCTTGGCCACCTCCTAGAACAATCTTGCCGTCAGGGGTGACAGCACTCGCGTACATGAAGTCTGTCCCACCACTGAAACTGCGTGCGTCATTTAGATTACTGGTGTTGATAAGCCGTACGGTCTTATCGCCGCTGGTCACTACGGCCTGCTCAGTGAGTCCGACATAGTGGATGGAGGTGACTTCCTTGCCGAGGTTGGTTCGCTGGCGGATGCGCTCACCCAGTTCAAAGTTCCAATGGCGAATACTCTTGTCAGCGCCAACGCTCACGAGCTGGCGGCCGTGCGGTAACCAGCTAACACCCAGCGCGTGATGCGTGTGGCCTTCGAAATTGTGGATCACTTTGCCGGTCGCGATGTCTGTGACTTTCACGAACTTATCGGCGCTGGCACTGGCGATGTATTTGCCATCCTTTGAAAATTCAAGGCCGAGTACGCTGTCGCTGTGGACCTCGGGAAAGTTTTTCACCAGCTTGCCATCAGCAATGTTCCATATCTGCACCTCGCCTCCGCGACTAGGTTCACCGCTGCCGATCGCAATCTGCTTCCCATTGGGGCTAAAGTCGATGGTGTTCACACGATCGGTCAGCTGTGAATTATTGTCACCCGTGCCGACGGTGCGCTCGAGTTTCCACTCGATCCCGAGGCTCCAAACCTGCGCGGTCTTATCAGTGCTGGCAGAGATGAATTTCTCGCCGTTAAAAACAATCGCCTTCACCGCACCGTTGTGCCCGTTGAAGGACTCCAGCGGCTGGCCGGTGGTGGCGGACCAAGTGTGCACCTGCATGTCGTCGCCACCGGTGAGCACTAGTTGGCTATCGGAGCTGAAAGCAATCGCGCGAATGGGCTTCTCGGCCTTGGTCACGGTTTCCTTGGTGGTGGTGACGGTGGTCTCGATTGCCTTGGCGTGGGCGTCGGCAGCCTTTTTCGCCACGTCGGCGACCTTCTGGATGACGTCTGCCTTGGCCTTGGCTTTGGTGGCGAGGTTGAACTCATTGACGGCGGCCTTGCGTGGATCCTCAAGTTTCTTGTATTCGGTCTCGGCGGTGGTGGTCTTCTTGACGCTAGCGTCGAGTACCTTTTTGGCATTGGCCTGATCGGTGTTGAGCTTGTCACGCTTGGCCTTGGAGTCGTTGGCCACCTTACGCTTGTCGGCTGCAACCTTCTCGGCGGCGGCCTGTGCGGCCTTAGCCTTGTCTGCGATAGGCTTCGCGTCCACGGCGACCTTGGCGGCATCGCTACTAGCTTTCTCGGCAGCAGTGTAAGCCTTTTGCGCATTAGCGACGTTAGTCTTGGCGGTGGCCAGCACAGCCTCGGCGGTCTTCTGCGCGGTCTGTGACTGGGTGAGCTTGGTGGCAGCAGTGGTGGCAGCAGTTTGCGTGGTTTTCTCCTTGGCCTGTTCCTGCGTTAACTTGGTCTTAGCGGTATTGGCCAGGTTGCGCTTGTCAGTGGCGGCGTTCGCGGCGGCCTGTTTTTCGGCGGGCTTCTTGTTGGCGTCGTCGGCAATTTTCTTGGAATTCGCCTCGGCCACCTTCGCGCCGGCATCCGCCGTATTAAACGTCTGCAGCGCATTGGAGGTCGCGGCCTTCGCGGTTGTCAGAGCAGAGTCGGCGGCGGTCCTGGCGGTGGTGGCATCGATGACGACCTTCTTCGCGGCAGTCAGCTTGATCTCGGCCGGCTTCTGCTGCTGTGCAATAGTGTCATCGCTCTGCTTCTTCGCGATGGCGGTAGCGGTCTTCTTGGCGGTGGCGTCTTTTTCCTTGGCGGCGAGATCTGCGACGGGCTTGGCGGAGGCGGTTTTAGCCTTAGCGGCGACTGCCTCGGCCTCCTTAGCGACCTTGTCTAGCTCGGGGAACTTTTTCACCTCGGCGTCATGGTCGGCCTTTAGTTTGTTGTACTTGTCCTCGTTGGTTTTCTTTTCAGCATTTGCGTCGTCAAGGATCTTCTTCTTCGCCGCAATGGGCTGGCCTTCGGCCTTCTTCTTGGTCTCATCGGCCTTCTTCAAACGATCGGTTTCTTTTTTCTGTGCGTCGGTTTTGCCCTTGAGATTGGTGGTGTGGTAGGTGACCTCGCGCTTCGCAAAAGCCAGCTGGCGCTCCTTCTCGGCGAGATCAAGTTTAAGGTCACGCTGGCCACGCAACTCCGCGATTGGTTTACCATCCGCAGCGTTCCAGATCTTTGCAGTGTTGTTTTCACTAGCGGAGGCAAACTTGGTTGCATCCGGGCTGATGGCGATGGCGAACACCGGACCGCCGTGTGTTATGCTGCGAACAGCCGTGCCAGTGTTGGAATCCCAATGGCGCATGGTGCCGTCCTTGCTACCAGAAAGAATCTGGGTGTCATTATTGGGCACCCGCGTGAGAGCAAGAATGGATTGGCTGTGCCCCTTCATCTCCTTGTGCGGCTTGAGACCAGCTTTGGTGGCAGCTTCCTCGGCGGCCTTGGCCTTGTCCGATTCCACCTTGGCGGCCTCGGCCACCTTTTTGGTGTCCATAATGACTTTGACTGTGCTGATAACACCGGCCTTGGCTTTGGCGTCGGCCTCCTTAGCGACGGTTAGAGCCTTGACCTTGTCGGCGGCGGTCTTCACGGCGGCAGCCTCGGTGGCCTGGGCCTTGGTAAGCGCGGCCTTCGCGGTGGTTACGGCGGCCTGCGTGGTCTTTTCTTTGGCCTGTTCCTGCGTTAACTTAGTCTTTGCGGTGTTGGCCAGATTGCGCTTGTCCGTAGCGGCTTTCTCGGCGACCTGTTTCTCGGCGGGCTTCTTGTTGGCGTCGCCGGCAATTTTCTTGGAATTCGCCTCGGCCACCTTCGCGGCGGCATCCGCTGTGTTAAACGCCTTCAACGCATTCTCGGTAACAGTCTTAGCGGTGGTCAGAGCCTTGTCGGCGTTGGTGAACGCTGTCTGATCCTTGACTGTCGCAGCCTTGGCAGTAGTGATGGCGCTGGCGGCGTCGGTGCTGACCTTAGTGGCGGCATTCAACGCGGTTGCGGCCTTGGTGGCACTGGCCTTCGCGGTTGCGGCCTTCGTGACGGCGTCCTTGGCAGTCTTGTCGGAAGTGTCAAAAATCTTTTGTTTGTCGGTGGCGGCCTTCTTTGTGTCAGCGAGGTCCTTGGCAACTGTGGCGTTAATTGTCATCGCGGTGGCGAGGTCCCACGAGCGGATGGTGTTGTCCTCGTGCGCGGTGACAAGCAGCTTGCCGCCGGTGGTCCACGTTACTGCGGTAATCTTGGAGGGCTTCTCGAGCTCAAGCTTGGGAGCCACAAACTTTCCGTCGGCGATAGTCCAGATGTGGAAAATACCGTCGGCTGCACCAGAGAGGAGCTGCTTGTTGTCGGGTGAGAAGGAGACGTAGCTTACAGGC
>CBFHWX010000008.1:0-47452 GCA_965659445.1 Limisphaerales bacterium
CCAAACTTATGAGTGACCAGTGCGGGATGTTGCGTGCCATCACCCTTGGCATGGACTGTAGCGAGCACATTGGCACCTGGCTTCTTACCGCGCACACGGTTGAGCGAGACGAACTCTGTCATCTCAGCAAGGCGGCTTCGCTCATCAGACTCATTATCGCGTAGGCGTACCCAGGGTTGCAGCCAGCCATCGCGCGTGAGCGTGAGGCGAAGATCGTGCAGGGCAGTGACATCTGCCGGGCGATCAAAATATACTGGCAATAGATCGCCAATGGGCGTGCGCTCATATTTACCTTGGCGAAAGGATTCCTGACCGCCGAGCATGAGTAAGCCTCCGCCACGCTCACTCACATATTTGTGCAGGAGCGAGTGCTGGCTGGCTCTGAAAAATTTTGACTCCAAATCATCAACGATTACTGCACTATATTGATACAGCTCCTCAGCCTCCGTCGGGAATCCTGTCTTGAGTTCATTGGCATCGCGGGTGTTTAGGCGTATGAGCACCGGCTTGTCATAATCCTCTGTGTCTTGGTTGTCTTTTCCAAATCCGCGGAAAAGAGGGTTGCTGCCCTCGCCCGCGCGACCTTTGAAGGCAAACTTCGGCTCCTTCTTGGCGATTCGAACAAGGCCGACAAGATCCACCTGCTCGTCTTCTTCCAATGCTCGTCTGAGAAACTTGAACTCCCAATTGGCCCGACCGGAGACGTAAAGCACACGGTAGGGCCCGTCGCCACGGTCAACAATCACCACCCGCGAATTGTTTGCCCGGGTGGCCTCATTTTTTCCATCAGAAGAAGTGATATTAACTCGGTAAAACAGAATCCCACTCGCAGCGGGACGCACTTGAAAACGAAATGTCAACTTGGTTGACGACTCGTCAACTGGCAGTGTTTTTTCCTTCACCACCGTGGCGATCTCCCCGGATGAATTGAGCAACTCCAGCTTGGCCGTGATATCTTCCCCTTTACAGCCAATTGCATTGACCTGCGCAGTGATTGTTACGGGCGCATCTTCAAAGGCCGTCTGCGTGGGCGTGACTTTACCAAGGGCCAAATCCCGCTTGGGCGCTTTCCTTCCGACGATCACTGGATAAACGGGAGGCAAGCCGGCCAGAGGTGGAAGGTCATTTTCAAGGTCCGTGGCCACCCCATCAGTGAACACTACAATACCAGCGAGCGGTTGACCCCGATAGCGTCGGGCCAGGGTACGCAGCGAATCGCCCAGTTGTGATGCGGACCCATCAAAAGTCAGCTCAGAAAAAGTGCCGATGTTTTTCAGGCGCGAATCAAAGGCATACCTTTTTACCTCAAAGTCATGGGTAAGTTTCGCCTGCCAATTCCCAGGTGTGGTCTTCAGTGTTTGTTTGAGTGTGTCAGCGCGTGATTTTCTTGCGCCGGAGTCGGTGATGTTTAGCCCCTCACTGTTGTCTGCCACAAGAGCAAGAAGATTGGCACCGCGCTTGGCGCGTTCGGATGACGACATGGGATCGATCAGGCATAGCAACAGTAGGGTGAGCCCGAGAACTTTTAGACCAATGCAAATGCCACGAATCTTGCCGTCGGTTGGCGATTTATGATACGCCCAAAGAACGGTCACTAACCCGACAAGCAGCACAAGTGCCGCCGGGATAAGCCACTCCTTTCCTGAAAGATAAATAGGCCCGGTCATGAGGGAAGGATAGTTTCTTTGCTAGGCGGGCTAGTTGCCCTTGCCCAGTCTCTCGTAATAACGGCGGACTAGATCGCTATATTTGCCCGGCACAGGGTCGCGATCAATCGGTACCAGGGCCTTGTCCGATTCGCGCTTCGCCAGTTCTTCGGCAACTTGTCGGCGGATTTCATCCAGCGGCCTGAGAATTTTTGTCTCCATGAGATCCCATTCCGGCTCCTTGCTATGTCGTCGAAACTCACTGTTCATTTTACGGATATCTTCACGTACTTCTGCAACCCGCTCGCGAACGCCAGGCAGATCGACGGCTTCCTCCACATCACGAAGCCGGTCAGTCCACTCGCGGTTATTTCCTCCGGTAATTGGATTTTGGGCACGTTCGTTCCGGTTGAAGCCCTTTTCCAAAAACGAAGCTGTTCCAGGGGTTTTTTGATTGCCCTGTTGTTGTCGTACCTGCTGTCCGGGTTGCTTTGGGGGGGCGCCGGATTGAGCTTGTTCATTGGGTTGCCGCCCTTGGCTATCTTTCGAGTTTCCCTGGGCTTTGGCTTGTTGCTGTGGAGAGTTCTGATTATTTTCACCCTTACTCGGTTTATTGCTTTGTTTTCCTTTCTTGGCTTGCCGGCTGGGCTGTTGCCCGTCTGGCTTGCCTGGCTTTTGGGATTCACGTTGTTCACCTGTGGCCTCGGCTTTTTCATTCTTCAATGCTTCACTGAGTTCACCCAACTCACGCTCGGCAAACTTCAGTGCCTCAGCTTCATTTCCCAGCACGCTTTCAGCGGCTTTTTCAACGCCTTTCTGGAGCTTCTCCATCTTCCGTTTTGATTGATTACTCAATGTCTTGGATGCTTTACGGAAATCGCGCTGGCGGAGTTGGTTGATTAGTTTTTGTTTATCCGGATCCTTCTCCATTATCTCATCAAGCGCGCGTAAAAGTTGGTAATTTTCGAGTGATCTTTCCTGCTCCTCCAGCAATGTGGCAGCTGCCTTGAGGGTTTTGTCAGTTTGATCTTGATGCGCCTCCCGGAAGGTCTGATAAAGCTTGCGGTTAAGCAGAGGTTCGGCCAGTTCGGATTTCTCGACCACATCCTTCATTTCCTTCAATAAACCGTTGAGTTTTTGCTCTTGTTTGCCGATTTCGCTGGCGATTTCTTTTTTATCGTCGTTATCGGTTAACGATTTTCGAGGTTGTTTCTTTTCATTTTCATCAAGTTTATTGCTCAGTTCCTCCTGTTTTTTGGTTAGTTCACGGGCATCGCGTCGCATGTTGCGCATTTGCTCGGAAAACTGACTGGAGGTTTTCTTTCGGATTTCCTCCTGCATCTCCTGCAGATCTTTCTGGGCGCGTGTGCCCGAAGCCGTTGCCTGTGAAATCTGGCCTTTCTGCATCTGCTCAGCAGCCTTGTTCATCTCCTGCCGTGTCTGTTGCAATTGCTGCCGTGTCTGCTTCATGTCTGCCCGGTTCTCGGGACGATCCATGCGTTGGTTGAGTTCGTCGAGATCCTCCATATTCCGACGTTGTTCATCGCGCAGACTTTTCAGCTGTCGTTCAATTTCATTTTTGGCCTCCTCATTTTCTGCAGCTCGCAGTGAGTTTTCCAGTTCCTTCAGTTTTTGATTCAGGTCATTCTGTCTCTGGGCGAGTTCCTTGAGGCGATTGAGCACCTGCAATTGCTCACGTTGCTTGGGTTCCTGCAAACGCTGCGCCTGTTTCTCAGTCTCATAGCGGTTTTTCTGCTCCTTCAAGTCCAGCTGATTCAACTGGCCTTGGGCGCGTTGGCCTCCACGTTGCTGACGGCTTTGCTGGGAGCTTTTTTGCCTCTGGTTTTGCCGGTTCACCTCAAATTCATGCGCCTGTAAACGTAGCAGTGCCTGATAAGATTTTTGTTCAGCAGTCAGGGCAGGGGCGAGTGCCTTGGGGTTGCCCTCTGCAGCATCTAGGCTGAAGGTGAGAAGCGGAATTATCAGGATAAAGGTAGTTTTCATGGGGTGTCTTTCTCCGGCTTGTTGATGGCCTTAGGTTGCCCTTGTGCCTCTGTTAGTTTGTTCACGGACGTTTCCATATGTTGAATGATGGCCTTGATGAAATTGCTGGTCTTCTCGTCAGTGCTTTTTTCAAGCAACACCTTTGCCTTGCTCAGCGCCTCCTTCTGGCTCTGCAGGAGCACCGGGGCATCGGCTGCGAGCGTAGCGGGTTGGCGGCGCAGTCTCCAAGTGGCGTTGATGATCTGCTTCTGCAGTTTGATCAATTGTTCGGTTTGTTGATTGGGCGATTGTTGCTGCTGTTGTTGCTGCTGACTGGATTGACCTTGGCCTTGTCTGAAAATTTCCTCAAAAGGCCGGATCTCAGCGAAGAACATATCGCTATAGGCTCGGCGCTTATTGCCGTCGGGGCCAATATCCTCCGCCCAGAAGTACCAGTTGATGAGTTGGTCTGGCTCCACGGTGAGACTTTCTACGGTTAGAAGGTGCGTGGTGAAAATTTTGGTGTTACCGGGGGCATCTTTGCCCAGCTGAACATCGTGCAGGTCGCCGCCATTTACGTTGTAAGTAAGACCGTAGAGGCCGAGGCCAAAGTCGTCCTCAATCTCTGCAGCGAAATCAACCTCCTCGAGCGGTGAGATTTGTTGATCGCCGTGGGGACTGCTGATGCGAATCTTTGGCGGCTTGTTGGCGTATACGATTACCTCGATACGTGGGGCAATTTTGTTGGCGCGATTGGCATCATCGGTAAGTTCCAGTTTCCATGTGCGGTTTTGCGTGAGTGTCAATGGTGGTAATTCAACAAGCGGTCGTTTGGCATGAACCTTCAATTCAACCACCTCATCATTCTCACCTACGAGTCGTGCGGAATGCGCCGGCTTGTTTAGATGAAATTTATAGGAAAGTTTGGTGCCTTCCACGGCGCTCAAGCGGCGCGTGTCTTCGATGGTTCGCTTGGGCAGTTTGGTGTACGATGGATAATCCAAAGTGGCGTCTGCACGATCCAGAGCAGGGTGTTCGTAAACGGCAACATTGAATGTCTCAGATTTTTGCTGACCGTATTCCACGTAGTAGGTGAATGCCTCTTCCACACTGGGTAAGGTAGCCCCGAAGATTGGGTCATCGAGATTCTTCGCCAATTCAATTCGTCTCGAGGAGCCTTCCTTCGGGGAAATAACAAGTGTGGGGCTGGTTGGAGATTTCCCTTTGAAGTGCACCAACACAGCCAATGGCGTTCCACGCTCCACCTCGGCATTGCCCGGCTCCACCATGTCCAACTCAGCCGGGAGCAAAGCTCGGGCTCTTTCGGATTGCACAGCCTTGGTTTTGATGGATGTTTCTGGCTTTGCCTTATGCAATTGCAGCAGACCCAAGCAAATCAAAATAAACACTCCCGCGTTACCAAATTTCAGCAGGGCAATGTTTCTGCGCGGCACAGCCTTGGCAAACGTCGTTTTCTCATATGCAGCGATGGCTTCATTGATCACGCGTTTCTGCAGAAAATTGAAACGGTGGGTCTTGGGGTCGGGCGCCTGTTCTACTGCCGTGAGTAGAGTAGCGTGAAGTTCAGGATGCTTGTTCTCAATATCACGGGCAAGTTTTTGGTAATCAACATTGCCGCGTGCCGTGTTGATGAATAGAACGATAAACGTGCCCGCAAACAGGATGGCCGTAAGCCAGAGCACCAAATGATCAGGCATCGGTTCGCCGGACTTGGCAAGGATCAGCGCTAGGACTGTCGCAAGGGCGAGGGTGCTCCACCAAAAAACCATCATTCGCCACTTGCGCCATTTTTGTTGGCGGCGGATGACCGGTTCCAGATATGGTTTCAGTACGTTCATGCAGCTCCTTCTTTAGCCCTGCCTGTAGCGGATTGACGCCACGTCCAGCCGCCGAGCCACGTCTCCATTAACACAAGCAGAATCGCTGCCACGATCAGCCAGCGCCATATTTTCTGCCTTTTTTCGAGCTGTTCGTCGACCAATGTTTGTTCTCTTTTTTTTGCGATGGCCACAATTTCTTTGTTTTTATGGGCAAAAGGCAGTCTCAAACCCTCCAAACGTTCCATGGATAGCAGATCTGTCCGGCTTTCATGGGGCGACAAATTAACCGCAAAGGTTGCTGGGGATGTGCCTTGCAGATTGTAAATTCCGGGGTATTTTGCGTGAAAAACACTCGTTCCTGGTCGAATCTTTTCCGTGCCATTTGGACCTTTCACTCTCCGCAGCTCCTTGGCTTTGCCGGGCAAGACGACCGGCTGACCGATCATATTAGCAGCCTTAAACTTGTCTGAAGGACTGCCCAGCTCCATCATTGAATAAAGCAGCGGGACAAATTTGCTGGAAAGCGCGAGTTGACTGTCTGCCGGGTGCCAACCGGTAGCGAGCACGAATAAATGACCGCGCCCAATGGGAAGATCAAGCAGTGCCGGGTCGCCGTCATCAAAGCGGGCCACCACGTGTGCGCCCGACAAGCGTGCCGGTTCAAGGGTGCGGTGTTTCCAAAAATGTATCTTCGTGAAATCGCTGAAGCGCGGTTCGTTGAAGGGTGCGAGCAGCAGATGTTCAAAATCCAATTGCGACAGCAGCGCGTATTTGTTTACTACCGCTTCGCTTAATGGAACCGGACCGGAAGCTGCGAGGGCAGTCAGCGTGCCGGAGAGCGATACGTCCTTCAACACCAACAAGACCGAATGTCCTGATCCGCAAAAGGCACGTACTCTGGCGATGTGCTCCTGTGGAATCGCTTCACCGATAATGAGCAGGCGGTCATCCGGATGTGCTAGTTGCGACGCCAATCCAGACGGTTCGTGGGCCAGCACCGTGACATGTTGCTGGCGAGTCTTTGAAAAAACACGCTCGAGATAGAACCTCATCTGTTCAACATCGTCAGCTTTGTCGTTGCCCACGTAGTGTATGCGAATGGGTTCAGGTATTTCTGGCGTGATGAACAGGAAATTATCAAACTCCTCGGTATCGCCCAGTAATGCGAGTCGCCAATCTCCATCTGAAGGCCGTCGGGGGGCAGTGACTGTGCGACTTTGGCCAGCAGGTACATAAACCGGAACGGAATTAGTGGAAGAGCTTTGCCCAGCCTTGAGCCAGGCGAGGTGGAATTGTTCGCGGGATGTGTCGCTTGAATTTATCACCCGAACGCGCCGTGAGCCGGTTTTGTCCATGCCCCGACCAGAAGCCAACTGTAATCCGGCATTACCGGGCGATTTGGGCGCGATGGTATGCAGAGTCAACTTCAAGTTCTCCGGCCACTCGTATCCTTGAAGACCTTCCAGCTTGCTGCCGTCTTGGCGGTCAGTGATGACGATAATTCGCTTTGGCGTGTCGGTCGTGTCTTCCTCCAATAAATCAGAAGCGGTTATAATAGCATTGCCGAGATGACTGCCACCCCAGCCGGGTTGCAGTGCGTTGAGTGCTTGATGCGCGGCGGGTAGTCGGCTGGGCTCCGGTAGGTCGCGCCATTGGTCAAAGCGCAGCAGAGGTGTGATTTTATCGTCAAAGGTAAGGATCGCGAGGGTGTCAATTGGACGTGTTTCCTTTATCTCAGTTTGTGCTTTTGAAATGGTACTCTCCCACACGCCATGTCGCCGCATGCTGGCGCTGTTATCAATGAGCAGGACGATCCGTTGCCCGGCGCTAGGATCATTGGGGAGCGGATTGGACTCTCGAAAAAAGGGGCGAGCAAAGGCAAGGGCCATTACGGCGAGCAGAGTGCAGCGAACGAGCAGAAGTATGATGTCTTCCAGTCTGCTTTTGCGCGTAACGCGTGGTGGATCGGGTCGAAGGAACATGAGTGAACTGAAGGTGAATTTTTCCTTCGTGTTGCGGCGAATGAGATGGAACAAGACCGGACCTGCGATGGCCAGTGCGCCGAGCAAAAATAATGGCGCGAGAAAGGTCATGGATTAGCGTGGCGTTGAACGGTTTTGCCGCGTTGCTGACGTTGGCGTAGAAAGTCCGATAACACGCGGTCGAGCGGCTCGTCGGTGGTGATCGAAAGATATTCCGCACCGAGCTTCTGGCAAACCGCCCGGGCGGCATCGCCGTGTTCGGCAAAGCGCTTGAGATAGTTTCGCCTGGCCGCACCAGGATCGATGAAGAGATCCTTCTCGGATTCGGCATCGTGAAAGATCAGAGTCTCATCGAAATCAAAATCAATCTCGCGAGGATCAAGCACCCGAAAAACCACGACCTCATGGCCGGTGGCGGTGAGGTTGCCGAGTTGCTCCTCAAGTTCCTCTGCTGGCGCGAGGAGATCAGAGATCAGCACCATCAGTCCACGTTTTTTCACAAGTTCCACAATGCGTCGCAAGGGCTTGGCAATACTAGTTGATTTACCTGCAGCTGGTTTTTCGAGTGAAAGCATCAGCTGACGCAAATGGCCGGGTCGATTGCGCGCGGGAAGATAATCACGAATGCCCTCATCGAAACTCAGCAGGCCGACTGCATCACCTTGTTGAAAGAGGAAATAGGCCAGTGTGGCCGCAAGAGTATGGGCGTAGTCGGCTTTTGACCAATCCATCGAGCCGAAATTCATGGAACGACTTTGATCCAAGAGAATATGGCAGCGGAGGTTAGTTTCATCTTCAAACTTTTTGATGTAGTAACGGTCGCTGCGGGCATAGAGTCGCCAATCGAGATAGCGCGGGTCATCACCCGGAACGTATTGGCGGTACTCAGTGAATTCTACCGAAAAGCCGTGGTAGGGGCTTCGGTGGATGCCGTTCCAAAACCCCTGAACTACCACACGCGCGCGCAGTTCAAGACTACGTATCTGCATCAGTGTGCGAGTATCAATATAGCGTCCGCGGGTGGTATCATTTTCGGAGGTCATTAATTTACCTTGGATGGAACCGTTTTGAGCAACTGCTCGATGACCTTTTCTGTGGTCATACCTTCGGCTTCAGCGCGGTAATTGACAAGGATGCGATGGCGCAGCACTGGTGCGGCAAGAGCTTGGATGTCTTCAATCGTTACGTGGGAACGTCCGTGAATTAGCGTACGAGCCTTGGCCCCCAGCACGAGGAATTGCGCAGCGCGCAGCCCAGCGCCCCAGCTAACCCATTCGTTGATAAAATCAGGCGTACCCTCCTGATGTGGTCGACTGGCAGCTGCCAGCCGCACGGCGTATCGCGCGAGATCCTCTGCCACGGGCACCTTACGGACGAGTGAGTTGAATCGCCGCACATCATCGGCATCGAAGAGCGACTGGATCGGTTCAGAATCATCACTGGTGGTTTGCTGCACAACGCTCACCTCCTGATCCTCGGGTAGGTAATCGATATAAACATTAAACATGAAACGATCTAGCTGTGCTTCCGGTAGTGGATAGGTCCCTTCCATCTCGATGGGGTTTTGTGTCGCGAGTACGAAAAATGGCTGTGGCAGTGGGTGCCGATGGCCAGCGGCAGTGACTTGATGCTCCTGCATGGATTCCAGAAGTGCGGCCTGTGTTTTTGGTGGCGTCCGGTTGATTTCATCAGCCAGTATAATATTTGCAAATACCGGCCCCGGAACAAAAGTGAGCTGCCGTCCGGCGTCAGTTTCACTCAGCACCTCCGTGCCGGTGATGTCCGCAGGCATGAGGTCCGGAGTGAATTGGACTCGCGAAAATTTGAGGTCAAAAATCTCGGCAATCGATTTCACGAGCAACGTCTTGGCCAGACCCGGCGCGCCGGTGATCAGGCAATGGCCACCGGCGAAGAGAGCGATGAGGATTTCCTCAATCACGTCGTGCTGACCGATAATGGTTTTACCCAGCTCGGTCTTGATGCGGCCGTAGCCCTCGATCAGCTGTTCGACTGTCTCGGCCTCGGTGGGTTGGATGGGGGTGTTGGTTTCAGTTTCCATCAGTGTGTCATGGCATAAAAAATAATGTTAATACCCATGGGATAAGCCTTGGGTTCGGAAAAATTCTTGAAATAGAATTGGTTTTCACCCTCTCGCTCCCAGCCATCGCCGAGGTCAGTGTTGTGGCAGATGATCACCATCATGCGATCCTTGTCGTCAAAGATGCCCTTGTAATGCACCTCGCTGCCGTCGTCCGGCCCGGGCCGCCATTCGTAGTTTTGGCCTTTCATTGCCTGACCGATGGAAGGCAGTTGCGGTTTTTCCTTCAGATCAAATACGCTGTGGAAAATTGGATGCTCCAGCGGCAATTCCTTGGGTTCGCGATTAGGGAAAACGCGTTTCATCTCGCGTGCAAAATTATCGTACTCATCACCACCCCAGAAATCGTCAACCATCAGAAATCCGCCGTTTAAAAGATACTTGCGCAAGGCCTTCACCTCTTCATCAGAAAACCAAAGCCTTCCCGGTTCGATGATGTAAATAAACGGATAATCGAAGAGCTTTGGGTCAGTAAGTTCAATCACCACACCATTAGGATGTACTTTCAGTGAGGTCAATTCCTTCAAGCGATAGGAAAAGTTGAGGTCGGCATCCGGATAATCAGTAGCCCAACCGCCACCACGTCGTCCGAAGTTATTGCTGTACTTGATTCGAACAAAGGTGAAGACATCCCGTGGCATCTCATTGTCAAGCTGCCAGTCGGGCACGCCGCGCCGTCCCCCCAAAGCCCCCCCTCCTCGCTGAGCCCATGTAACCGCAGCAGCAATGATGGCTATTGCGAAGGCCATCATAATAATTTTAGATTTACTACTTAGCCTCATTGTCCTTTTCCCAATCCAATAGTAAACGCAATGCCTTGCGGAAGCGTGGAGCCTCTTCCAACGCCATCAGCAAATGCCGCTTCGCCTTGGCATTGTCTTTTTCACGCAGCAATAGCGCCAGATGATAATGCGGCTCAGCCGGATCCAATGGATCCAGCTGCAACAATGTTTGCCAGGATTCAATCGCCGTCTTCGGCCGATTCTGCGCTTCGGCTGCGATGGCGAGCTGACGGTGCGGTTGAGGCAGGAGTGGGTTCACTGCAAGAACACGCTCACAATTGAGCCGTACGTTGTCCCAGTCCTTCACCTTCGACGTGAGTTCAATAAGCCGCAAAAATACTTCGTACGAGTCGTCTCTCATGTTTGCCAAAGTTTCCAGTGTTTTACGTTCTTCAGGGAATTCCTTCAACTCTCGGTGAGCTCTGGCAAGCATCATGTAAGAGTTGTTGGCACTGGTATTTTGTCTCGGAAAAAGCTCAATCAATTCCCGGCAATGCGTTTTTACTGCCTCCCAGTCATGGGTGTTAATGGCTTGCCGCGCCTGCTGTGAAAGTATGTAGAAATTCTTGGGATGTTTTTTTGCAAGTTCCTCAATATTGGCGCGTAGTTCGCGCGGATCCGGCTTATCCCATTCCAGTTCCGGGGCCAGACTTTCAGCTTTTGCCGTGGCAAATTTCAAAAATTCAATTTCCAGCTTCTTCATTGGCTCGGTGTGTTTTTCAATCGCAACATTGATCTTCACGCCTTGGCTGAGATCGCTCAAAATCTTACGGATCGATTCCAAGCCGAATCGGCCTACGATGTGCTCCACCACTAGCGACGATTGGTAATACGCAAACTGCAAATGTATATTACTTTCAGGCGCCATAAAAGCACCGCTCATTTTGCTGATCGGGGTGAGTTCGTCGCCGATAATCATTTCACGAAAGCGCGGATTCATCCGCATGCCCCAGGCCGGGTTGGCTTGGCGCTCCTCGTAAACGCTTATGCCTTCACTGAGCCACCGCGGCATTTTATTTTTGGTCAATGTGAGTGTAACCGTGTGGCAGAATTCATGCCACAGCACCGACTCCCAGTTTGCGGGCGAAGGCATCTGTGAGGCTGGGCTATTGGCAGTAATTACGCAGCCAAAGCAAACGCCAAGAAAGCCGGGGTTATCCGGCATACCAAAAGTGCGCACGCCAAAATCTTTTTGCTCAGCAAAAATTTCCACGGTCGTAGGTTGTTCCAGTTTAAGGCCATACTTTTTACTGAGAGTGGTGTGTGCCTTTGCCAGCAGGCGTAATGCGCGCGAGCCATAGATCGATGCCTCATGGGGGGCCATCCGCAATCTGAAATTTGAGTTAGTCAGTGTGGTGTATTTACCGAGCGTGTCCTTGAGGGTGACTAGGTTGAACGTGGTGACATCGTAGCCATCGATGTCATGCGCTGCCTCGGCCATCGCCCAGCCTTCGCGTTCCAGTCCGAGTCGAAGAAGATCCTGCGCGAGCTGGATTTTTGCCGGTAAGAATTCATTATTAAAAACCAGTGCCTGCCGCTGATGCGCCGAGCCTTCAGCGAATCGATATTTTTGTGAAAGCTTTTTCCCGATAATGTAGTCGACATTCGGGTTGGTTTTCCAGTGTTGGAGTGCATTGGCGCGCGCGGTCTTCTCGCCAGCCTTATCCTCTCGTAAATGTGCGATCACACTGCGGTAAGACCAAGCTTTGGGATGATGCGGGTTCACCTTTAGTGCGAGAGCAATTTGTTTCTCGGCGTCTTCATAGGCTTCTCGGTCGATGAGATGGTCCGCCAGTAGCAGTCGCGACCCAATGTGATTGGTGTTGATGCCCAGCCCCGACTGGAGGTGATGCGCCATGATCTTGCGGTCCGAAGGGGCAAAGGCTAGCGCGGTGCCAAAGTGTAACTCGGCGTTGTCCGGATGTTTCTTGAGTGCCTGTTGAAAGGTTCGACCGGCCAGCTCGAAATCGCTTTTTGAAAGCGCCAAGTCACCAATCGCCAATGCCGTGCCGACGTATTGAGGATCATCCTCGCGCGCAGCGGTATAGAGATTGTCAAGAATCAGCTTGGGATCGCCTCCAAGCTTGAGTGCAGTGCGGCCGAGCACTACGAGATCTTTCGCATTACGATAAGCCCAGGCGCGAATGCCGGCGAGCCGGTTGATTTCCTGCAACGCATTGGAGGCGCTTTGTGGGTCGTTGTTGAAATGAAAAACCTCCTCAGCCACCAGATGCACACGGACACTGCTGGACAATTTCTCCAGAGCGTTGGTGGTCACGGTGCGCGCCTGGGCATATTTTCCCTGTGCCATGAGTGCGCGAATGTGCAGCACGCGCGGGTCTTCCTGCCATTGGTTTTCCTCTGCTGCCTTAATGGCGTTGGTAATTGCACCCGCGTAATTGCCCTTTGCAAATGCCTTCTGCGCTTCCTCCAAAGAATCCGCCGCCCACAGTGTGGTGGTGAGAAACAGACCGATGAGGATTTTGTGGCTCATTTTTTTCTCAGTTTGCGCTTGGCAAGGTAACTCTGTAAAAAACGGTCAGGCGGCGCTTCCTTCCATGCGGTAAACCACAGGTTGCCCAGCATTTTGCTGCCTTTCAATAACTGCCCCTCAAGAAACACGCGCCCGGCAGCAGGGGTGTCGGGGCTAAGTTTCTTTTCCTTTTCCAGCTGATACAATGGCTCAACGAGTTGATGCTGTGCGAGCACGTATTTCATGATTGATTGGAACTGGCCACTGGCGTCATCACGTGCCTTGGGTCGTTTGAGCAAGCCGGCTGGTTTCAGGCGGCGGAGTAGGGCAGTCCGGTCAGGTGCGGCAGTCGCCTTAAAAAAACCACCGTCAATCCATGAATGAAAACGCTTGCTGGTTGTGTATTCTTTTGGGTTTTCACCAACCCAGCCGTTGTAATGCTTGGTGGTGTGCAATGGCTGGGAAGTGTCACCCACAAAATGACTGAGGATGCCCATGCGATAGACAACATTCGCGCGGGCGTTGGCGATTTCTGCTACAGTGCCTTGTTCCTTAAAAACCTTGAGATAGGAGAAAGCACTGACCAGTTTCAGGTAGTGCTCGTTGATGCTCCATGGCAAAAAGCCGGGATGGCCCTTAATGTTGTCAGAATTTTCCGAGGGCAGAGGTAGCTTGAACGTTGTGCGCGCAACGGCCATTTGTTCAACAAACTGATAACGGAAATGGCTTAATTTCTCGGCCTTGAGCTGATATTGGTCGAGATACTCGACATCGAAATAATGATCAGGGCTATTGAGGTGGCGCAGGGCGCGGTCACGATTATTGCGCCAACGATCCGGTTCGCCACCGAGAAACATGATTCGTTCACGATTTGAATCAGTTTGGGCGAAAGAGGGGAAGTCCTTCGGGAGGGTGGTTAGAGCGAGATCATTAACCAGTCGGTGGCGTTCGTAATCCCATGCTTTTGCATTGAAGCAAAAAAATATCGCGGCAAAAGCCGCGAAAATTCTGCGCAGATTAAGCATTAAAAAATGCTGGCGGCTGGCTGCGAGGCAGGCAACCGAAAGCTGTTCACGGGTTGTGATCACAGGCGCTACGGCAGCTGCACAATCTCAAGATCGCCGCTTTCACGCAATAGTACCGCACCTTGCTTTCCGTAGGCATCCACCTGAATGGCACCATGCAATTCCTTTACCACTTCGACCCCCTTGGGATCTTTGGCTTGGCTTTTATCTCGGCGATGGGCCTGCTTGTTAGTCTTGTCTTCTTCGTTGGCGGCGATGTGCTTCATATCGATGCGGGCGGCCCAGAATTTGCTTGGGGTATAGGCAAAAGGCTTGTGAAAACGCATTGTATGAGTCACGAGCCACTGTTTGCCGCCGCTTTTGTAAGTGAACATGTCCAGCGGTCTATTGCCCGATCCAAGTTCGAGCACGCTGGTGCCTTTAACTTTGCCGCCGCTCTTTAGATTTCCCAGTGGGAACTTTGCGATGGGCGTGCAGGCGAAGGAACCCACCATGTAGGGTTTGCCCGCTTCCTGGGTCATGATAAAGCTTTGGATTGGCGCTTTGGTTTCCCAACGCCCATGTGCGACGTGATAGGTATCGGTGCTGTAAATATGAGCAAGGCTGCCATGTTCGATGGGTGTGGGGATGGAAAATATTTTGCTGCGGAAGGCATCGTTGCTTTGTCCGGCGGCCAACACACGACCGGGCGCCAGGCCGAGGTCGGAGATGCGTGAGATTTTCAATTTATCGGCCAGCTTCACCCTTACCCAGTTGAGCTTGCCTACATCGAGCGCTGCCAGCTTGCCGGAAGCATTCAGGGTGATAATTGCCGAAATACCATCACTGCGGCCCACGCTGACATAAACTGTGCCAGTCTCGGGGTTGGCCTTGAGATCGTTAATTGTGATCTTGCCGGCGGTGGTCCCGATAGCTCCGGCGATTTTAGCACTCAGGTTTTTCACCGGTTTCACGGTTTTGAAGGGGCCGGTGTCCTTGGTATCGATGGCTACGATGGAGCCGCCATTTTCCGCCACTAGCAGCAGCCCGTGTTGCCCTGCGTGGAGGTTGCCTGGGCCACTTAGTTTAAGGCCGCCTTTCTGCGGGTTTTTCATAAACGCAGCTGTGGCGGTGGGAGGGGCTTTGGAACCTTCGGCAAAAATATTTACGGCTAGGATGAGGGCAATAAAGGAGGTGATAGTAGTTTTCATGATAAAACGAATTGGATTGGGGAAAGTGTAGGTTACCTGCGGGTGCTGGCAACCCTATTGGTGGGTAAAATGTCGTTTGCCAACCTCCGCCTCCCGACACACCTGCTCAAGGATTTTTCCACGGGGAAGATTGTCTACAGTCTGTGCCTATCTAGAGGGTGTTTTTCGGGGTAACAACAACTTTCCGGTAACAACAATCTATTAGTTGAGTTTTAGTTATCGGCTGCTACCTTAATACCAACGTCTTTGTTGTGAAGGAACGAAAAGACATATTTCTGTTTTTGCTTCCAATAGCTGTGCTGTTGGCTGTTGCGTTTTGGCCTGAAGATACCGAGCCGGTATTGATCATGCGCGAGGCACAAGTGCGGCCGGATGCCTCCGTGCCCGAGGCAGCTATTGCCAAGCGCTACCGGCATGTGCAGCTCAATCCTTCCGCCATCGAGGCTGTTCGCCAAGGTGAGCAGGTCATTGAGCTGGAGTTGTTTCCCGGCGAAACGATCCGGGTGCGTTTGCAGCAGTCCGAACAAACGGGCATGCAGAGCTCGGAGGTGTTTGGCTCAATTGAAGGAGTGCCCGGCAGCATGGTGACTCTGGTGACCTACGAGAATGTGATGGCCGGCATGGTGGAGTATCCCGATGGCCGATCCTTTATGGTCAACTATGCCGGTGGAGCGGAGCATTCCATTGTGGAACTCGATAGTGACGCCATGCATACATCGCACGAATTGCAGGAACATTTTTCAGCGCAGCCACCGGTGCATGCGCCGGATGGTTCAGCGACCATGGCGCCACAGCTTCAATTTGGCGTGACCAATCGTGTGCCTGGGTTTCCGGGTTTTACTCATTCTCTCTCAAAGGATCCATGGCCCACACAGGTATTGCGTGGGCCTATAAATTATGGTCCGCCGATTGTGGGTATCATGGTTTTATACACGCCCACGGCCAAGAAAGAGTGCGCCGGTCTGCTCGGGGTGGAAAGCCGTATTCGCCTGAGTGTGGCGCAGGTGAACGCAGCCTTCAAACGCAGCCTGATTACAGCGAAGCTGGTGCTCCTGAACACGGCTCAGGTGGAATACACAACCACCGGTAATTCACACAAGGATCTGCTCAATCTCACCTACGGTCTCACGCCACAGTTGTTGGAGGTTCACAAGCTGCGTCAGGAACATCGCGCGGATTTAGTGTCATTGTTTGTAGGGGGCTCTCCGCAAATCTTTCATGGTATCAGTTGGATGCTCAGAAACATGAAGCCTGCGGCGAGTTTTGGCTTTAATGTAGTTGAAGGTGTCTATGCACCCACGTCTGTTTTCGCGCACGAAATCGGCCATAACCTTGGTTGCCAGCATGCCACTAATGATCCTTGGGGATACATCAAGGGAGTGTTTACCAATTCACACGGGTTGAGGTTCAACACCACGGTTGCCGGTCGTACCTATCCAATGCGCACCATTATGGCTTATGGAGCCGGGCCGCGGTTGGGTTATTACTCCAACCCCAACGTGCAGGTTTGGGGTTCGCCCACGGGGATCAGTAACAGTGCCAATAATGCCTACACTATTTCAAAAACTGCGCCGATGGTGGGGTCGTACCTGACGGAGATCATCCACACGAAGAAGCTGGGTCCCAACGCGCGTTCAAGGATCACTTTCCTGCCCGGCACCGCCACCCGGGTGGGCTTGCGACAGCAGCGACGTTCTATTCGCTTTAATTTTTTTGGAGACTAGCTGCCTTTCCGGTGGTCTTTATTTGCGTTTCCCAATGCACCACAGGTGTTTGTGTGTGCGCAGGAAGAACTGTCCGTCTGAGGTCGCAAGGGAACTATTGGTGAGCGCTCCATCGAGGGAATTGATTACGATGAGCTCAAACTTAGGGTTGGCGCGGATGACGAGTGTCTCTCCGGATTGGTTGGGTATATAAATTTTGTCACCGGCTAACGTCATCGAACTCCATGATTCCTGCTTTGCACCCTTGCCGCGGATCCGCTCGGAGAATTTGACCTTGCCGGTTTTAAGTTCGAGACATTCCATAATTCCAGGCGTGTTGAGCACGTATACATGGCCATCATGCACCACTCCGGATCCGAGTCGGTTTGCCGTGCGTTCTGTGCGCCACAAGGTCTTGGCGGTTGCATCGCCTTGACCACCTGCAGCAACAGCTACGGTGGTGCCGAAGAAACCACCCATCGCCACCACCACATTTTCGCCGGCAATGGGTGAAGAATAAATCAGGGGGTTGAGACCGCCACAGGTCCACAGCTGTTTGCCTGTCTTGGGATTCATGCCCGCAAGGCTGCCCGGAAAACTCATAACCAGTTCCTCTCGCCCATTGGCTTTGACAATGATAGGCGTGCTAAAGCTGCAAATCCATGAACGGCTCTTATTACCTCGGAATCCGTCTGTACGACCGGTGATGTCCACGGCGGGATCATTTGTTTTCCAAACGGTATTTCCCGTGCGCTTGTCCAAGGCGATCAGGTGGGCCTTGGGATCAGGCCCACGATAAATAAAAACCAGATCGCCATGAATCACCGGTGAAGCGGCAGCCCCCCATTCAAAGTTTATTTTACCGAGGTCGCGTTTCCAGATTAGCTTGCCCTCAAAGTCATAACATACCACACCAGCTGAGCCGTAAACAGCAATGACCCGCGTACCATCGGTTACGGGTGACTCGGAGCAATAGGGGTTGGTGCGATGCGAGCGTTCCTGTTCGGTGTATTTCACCGAGCGCTGCCAAAGGGTTTTGCCGTCGAGCCGATCGATGCAGAGTAAGGCACGCTCCTGTTCTTTCTCCAGCGGCTGTGTTAAAAAAATTTTTTCTCCCCAGATGATGGGTGTGGAGTTGCCTCGATTGGGGAGTGAGGCTTTCCACGCGATATTTTCTGTGGCACTCCACTTTACCGGCAGGTTTTTTTCCTTGCTAATGCCAACCCCTGTTGCGCCCCGCCACATGGGCCAATTCTCTGCTTGCAGCGAAAAAGTAATTGCCAAGGTAATTAGCAGAAATCTCATGCGCGAAGCATAGCGTTGGCTGGTGGCATTTCAATCGTTTTAAGTGTAAGTGGATGACTTGCGCTTGACCGAAATGATGGGGTTTTGTCAGCGTCTACAAATGGGAAGGAAAGCAGATGTAGATAAGATTGTTAATGCCGTTGAGAACTCGGAGAGGTTGACAAGTGCGGAGTTTGTGGTCGCGTTGGAGCCAAATTCAGGATCTTACCGCGATATCGATCTATTCTTTGCTGTGAGCTTGAATTTTATTGTAATGCTCTTCGCCTTTTTCGGTCCCATAGTTGTTTCTCAAGATTGGGTGCCGTTAAACCTGATTATACTCTTTGCCTTGGCGTGGGTGTTCAGTGCGTACACGCCTTTCATTAGGCGCATATTTTGTTCCAATAAACGGCTGGAAAGGCAGGTGAAGGAGCAAGCACAGCTGCAGTTCCTGAATCAAGGGGTGACTCAAACACGTGGGCGAACGGGGGTCATGGTTTTGGTGTCGCAACTGGAGGAACGTGTAGCGGTGGTCGCCGATAGCGGGGTAATGCGAGCGGTGGGTGATGATAAATGGGAGAGGTTAATGAGGGAAATTCAAGATGGGTTTGATGGGGGAGATCTTTCCGTAACGGCGGTACAGGCGGTGGAGAAATTGGGTGAATTTCTGGCAGAACCATTGCCGGTTGATAAAGACGATATTGATGAGCTCTCAAACGTCCCCAGTTTGCACTGATGATAGTCTCACGTTTTAGTTCGGGGACAATGCGACGCTTGATTCCCAGAGTCTTGATTGTGCTGCTAATGTTCAGCTTGACGTGTGGCTTACGGGCACGACTGGGTGGTGGCGGTGGATACTCCGGCGGCGGTGGTGGCGGCGGGTATTCTGGCGGAGGCGGATATTCTGGTGGTGGTGGTGGGTATTCCGGAGGTGGCAGTGTTTCGGACCTTTCTACACGTGAAATTGCCTGCAGTTTGGTTTTTATTACGGTGATAGTCGTTGGCAGCCTAATCAGAAACAATATTACCGAACAGGAATCTACTGTAATTGCGCGTCCTCCTATTCTGCCTCCGGATTGGGATGATCTACGTCGGTACGATGCCAATTTCTCAGAAGTCTTGTTTCGCGATTTTGCCTATTCCTTGTTTTCAAAAATTCACGAAGCAAGGGGGAGTAATCATTTGCAACAGTGTCACCAATTTCTAAGTGACAGGGCGATGAAGGAACTTGAGGGGATGAGTGTACACACTGAGGACGTATATGGTGTTGTGGTTGGAGCCCTGAATGTTCGCATATGGGAAAGGCCTTCTGAGGCAGAGGATAACATTGTGGTGAAGCTGAGCTTTGATGCTAATTACACGGAGGTGAACAGTAGCCGTGAACCGCCGCAGGCTGTGTATACCTATCAGGTGTGGTATTTGAGCCGAAAGGCAAATGTGCTTAGTCCGGCTCCGGATAAAATTACAGCCTTTGACTGTGTGGGTTGTGGCAGTGCATATGAGCCTGCCGAATCAGGAGAGTGCGGGCACTGCGGCAAGATATATGAACCGGGAAAGCATCATTGGAAGGTCGATTCAGTTTCTGAATTAAACCGGAAAAATGTCGGCCCCGCCCTCACCTCTAAGGCACCCGATGTGGGTCTGAATTTACAAACTGTTTGCGATTCCAATCTTGAGCGGCACCGCGCTCAGTTAATTGAGACGTATCCGGACATGGACTTGCAGATTGAATTCACCCGATTCCAACATATCTATCACACTCTACAAAAGGCTTGGACCGAGCAGGATCTTGATCAATTGCGGCCTTTTGAAACGGACAGTCTATTCCAGAATCATCGCTACTGGGTCGAAGAATATCAGCGGCAGAATCTCCGTAATGTGCTCAAGGATGTGAGGTTGGGCAAACTTGAACTGGTAAAGATCAGGTCAGACAAGTTTTACGATGCAATCACCTGTCGGCTTTTTGCCTCGATGATCGATTACACCCAGAACGAAAATGGGAAGGTCTTGTGCGGTAATACCTGGAAAAGCACGCGCTTTAGTGAGTATTGGACCTTTGTGCGTGGACGCGGTGCATCTGGTAACACCAAGGGCGACAGTGTTTGTCCCAACTGTGCTGCTGAATTAAAAATCTCCATGGCGGGCGAATGCGAATACTGTGGCAGCAAGCTTACCAGTGGACAGTTTGACTGGGTGCTCAGCGAAATTCAGCAGGATGAGGAATACGCCGGATAACATGATGTTAATTCGGCGAAACATAGATCAATTGTGTTTTGAAGATGGGCGTCTTCGCCGGTGGATCTTTTGGGTGGGTGTGCTGGTTGTTTTGTTCTGGTTGACCCCGGAGTTGTGGGCACGCTTGGGTGGTGGCGGTGGATATTCCGGTGGTGGCGGAGGAGGCGGAGGAGGCGGTGGGGGGTATTCTGGCGGCGGTGGTGGTGGTGATGGAGGGGAACTCGTAGCTATGTGGTTTGAACTTTCCTTCAGATATCCAGTCTGTGGCGTTCCTGCAAACATTGTGTTGTTTTACTACATTTACAGGGTGCATTCGGAGCGGCAGGAATCTACGGTGATTGCTCCTCAACCAGTCCCGCCTCAGGACTGGGAAGGCCTGCGTAAGTTCGATGCAAATTTCTCAGAAGTCCTTTTTCGAGATTTTAGCTATTCATTATTTGCCAAGATTCATGAGGCACGCGGTTCCGGCCAATTTAACCGATACAGTCAATATTTAAGCGAAAATGCGATGCTTGATTTGGCTACGCTAAACTCTCAGTCCGATGTGAAGGATGTGCGGGGCGTGGTGGTAGGTGGATTGACTGTGCGTAACTTAGTGGTGCCCGTCGGGCCCAAAGAGCATGTGTCTGTGCGACTGGTGTATGAGGCTAATTATACTGAGGTGACTGTGACTGGTGAGCGGGCAGTGTATAGTCGTCAGGCTTGGATTCTTTCGCGTCGAGCAGGAGTCCTAAGCTCGGAGCCAGAGCGCATCAGCTCACTGGATTGTGTGGGCTGCGGCAGTACGCTGGAACTCCAGCCCGATGGCACATGTCCGCATTGTGGAAACCAGTATGAACGTGGCGAACATCACTGGTTTGTCACTGCCATTGATGAACTAAATCGGCGTGGAGTGGGCCCCGCACTCACCTCTAAGTCCGTAGATGTGGGTCTGGATTTACCTACTGTCCGCGATTCCAATCTTGAAGGGCAGCGCGCTCAATTGATCCAGATGTATCCCGACATGGACTTTCAGGTGGCCGTTGCCCGATTCCAACACATCTATCACATTCTGCAAAAGGCCTGGAGCGAGCAGGATCTCGATCAGCTGCGACCCTTCGAGACGGACAGCCTATTCCAGAACCATCGCTATTGGGTCGAGGAATATAAACGGCAGAATCTCCGCAATGTGCTCAAGGATGTGAGCTTGGATAATCTCGAACTGGTGAAGGCAAGGTCGGACAAATTTTACGACGCCATCACCTGCCGGCTTTTTGCTTCGATGATTGATTACACTCAGGACGAAGAGGGCAAGGTCATGTGTGGGAGCACTTCGCGAAGCACGCGCTTCAGTGAGTATTGGACCTTTGTGCGTGGACGTGGCGCGTCTGAGAATACCAAGGGTGATACCGTTTGCCCCAATTGCGCTGCTGAATTAAAAATCTCCATGGCCGGTGAGTGCGAATACTGCGGCAGCAAGCTTACCAGCGGAAAGTTCGACTGGGTTCTCAGCGAAATTCAGCAGGACGAAGAATACGCCGGTTGACGTCGCGCAACCTTTCAAGCCACCCTCGGCCATGTCGGATTTGCAAAGAACTTCTGAATCGTTGGGTATTTCAAAATACCAGCGTCACATTTTCCTCTGCGCCGACCAGACTGAGTCCAAGTGCTGCGACAAGGAGGCTGGCTTAGTTGCGTGGGATTTCCTGAAGAACCGACTCAAGGAACTGGGGTTGGTGGGGCCGGAGCCGCTGGTTTATCGTACCAAGGCGAACTGTTTGCGCGTTTGTCTACGGGGTCCCGTAGCGGTGGTTTATCCGGAGGGGACGTGGTACCACTCATGCACGTCGGAGGTGTTGGAGCGTATCATTCAGGAGCATCTGATCGGTGGTCGCATTGTGGAGGAGTATGCCTTTGCGAAGTCATATGGTTGCCAAGCGGATTAACCGTTGGTGCAACTTTTCACGTAATCAATGATGGGCTGGTCGTCATTGTCAGCGGCGATAGTTACGCGTAGGAGTTCGGCGGGATTAACGTTCTTCTCACGGAAGAACTGGCGGTCGCCACCTCAGCCGTACATCAAGTCTGCCGGTAATTGCCCGGCCAGCTTGGCGCGGGCTTTTACAATCAGGCGAGGTAGCCATGCTATGCCTTCTACCTCGGCGTCCTTTGGAGGGAATTCATCCATCTCCATCGGGTGATTGGCAGGTTGGCAATTGAGTTCGTTTACAAAATGCTCATAGCGCACCGCTTGTAACGCCTCAACATGCTCATAAATAACATCATCCCAACCCACGTAGTCATCACAGAAATCAAACATCTCCTGCGCCGTGCAGCCAATGGACTCCAGAAAAGTCACCTCACCTGCTTCAAACATCGCGTCGGGTTTATTGCAGCCACCTTTGCGTTGCAGGACTCCCGCATCAAACACCGCACGGAAATGTGTTTTCCAATCACCGCTCATGGTTAGCCCCGCAGATCAACCTCCGCCATGAGCTTGTCGGTGGCTGTGTAGGCTTCGGTGACCCATTCAACAATCTTGGACGGATCAGGCGCGTATTCCAGTTCAAGGCTAATTGCGCCGTCAAAATCGAGATCCTTGATTGCCTGCAGGTAAGGGATAAAAGGGACTACTCCTTGTCCTGGGGGCAGATCTCCGTGCACTTTGCCGTCACAGTCAGAGATGTGCACGTGGCCTGCGCGCCCCTTCAGCGAATCCAGTGACTCAGGGGGACTGTCACTCAAGACCATATGACTAATGTCGATATTCGCTTTCACAGCTGAACTGTCGCAATCAGTCAGAAAGCGGTCCATTTCGCCGATGGTGTTCACCAGCGAAAGATCGAAAGGTTCCAGCTCAATGACAATCTCCAAGTCGCGCTGGGCTGCATATTCACCGAGCGTTTGGCAATGCTCCACAGCCCATTTCCATTGTTCGGCAGGTGGGATCACTTCCTTTTGCCAAATGTATTCGCCGATAACGAGCAGGTAATTCTTTGCGCCCAATTCTACACCCATGTCGAGGTAGCGTTTGCAGCGTTCGAGATGAAACTTCTGCACGCTCGGGTTGAAATCAATGAGCCCCACGCTCACACCGACCACGCTGATGATAGGCAACTGCAACTCCTCGCAGGTTTGCTTCACCATTGCGATTCGATCATCGGCGTTATCATCAAGTGGATCCTGAAAAACATCCACACAATCGAAGCCGAGTTCCTTGGTCTTGTGCAGCCCGTCAACAAGTCCGACGCCGTGCTGTTCCCAAGCCGAGTTGATCATTCCTAGTTTCATAGATTATTCCTTTGTGATTTCACTCAGCGAAACAGCCCGGTGCTCCTCGGCACTCAAGTAAGCAGCCTCAACCAAGGCCATTGTGTTTAAATTGTTGCGTCCACCAATGGCCGGTTCTTCCCCTGTTTCCAATGCGATGAGCAGTTGTGCCATGGTGCCAGTGAAGGCATCGGGGAACCAGCTTTCCTTCCACTTTGGTTCGTGAAATTTCTCATCGCCTTTGGTGGCGTAACGGATTGATGAAGGTGTTGTGTAGGGATCCTGACACCAGCCGATGTCGCCCATGGCTAGGCCGTCCAGGCCCTCTATACGCCACTGAATGCCGATATCAGCTGGAGCACCTTCTCGAGCTGGGCCAGTCCAAGTGTCATCAATGGCGATTGCCCGGAGCCCATTGGCATATTCCAGAATGTAACTGGCGATACCATCACTATGCTCAAACTGGGTGCGTGGGTCGGGTCGCGTGGTGCAATAGATGCGCTCCGGATCACCAAACCAGTAGCGAAAAGTGTCCATGTGGTGGATGGACATGATGCGCAATGTGACCCAGCCCTGACGTTCCTGCCATGGCATCCAGTGCGGGATGCCACGCATGTCGATGGTTGCCAGAACCGGTTCACCAATAGTGCCATTCTCCAGTAGCGTCTTTCCGGCACGCACGGATTGGTCGTAACGCATGTTCTGGTTCACGGCCAAGACGATACCGGCAGTCTTGCAGGTATTCACGATTTCCACAGCTTCGGCATAGTTTGCTCCCAGCGGTTTTTGGGCAAGGATGCCCTTGGCAGTACCTCGCGCACAGGCTGCCTTTATGACATCAAGTTGGTTGTCTGGCGGCACGGCAACGTCGAGCACCTCGATTGATTCGTCATCCAGCAGTTGATCGATGCTGTCGCAGACCTTGCCGATGTCATTCTGCTCAGCACACTTGGCAGCGTTTTCCCTTGTTCGCGAGGCGATGGCGACCGGGTTGAAGCCGGCCTTGCGGTAGGCAACAAGATGGCAGTCGCTCATAATAAACCCACTGCCGATGCAACCGATGCGCCAGTCTTTTCGCTCCGGGAGCGGGGAGTGGATGTTGAGATTCACGAGGAGGCTTTTTCACCGGCACCAGTGGTGTCATCAATGGAGGGATCCCAGAATTCAGTTTTTGCTTCAAAGAGCTTTCCCCCCATTTCCTTGATCGCGCTGTCGGGCAGTTTTTCAAGTGACTCGTAAAACGGGTGGTGTGATTTCTTATAGGGGTTGTTGTGCTTGGTATTGTAGCAACAGATCAAGGACCAGCGTGGATCATCAGAGGTGTTTTGGTCCGAGCGGTGGAGCGTGTTGCTGTGGAAAAAAAGTGTGTCGCCCGGGTCGAGTTCCACGTACACCGTCTCCATCACTTTTGCTGCGGCAGTGGTTCGCTCTGGGTCGGCGCCGGTTTGATCACCATATTGTCCGTGTTCGATCCGACCCATCTTGTGCGAGCCCTTGAGCACCTGCAGGCAGCCGTTCTCGCGTGTGTTCGGATCCACTGCGATAAAGGCTGAGCCCATGTCTGGCCAAATGCAGCCATTCTGATACCAGTAACCGTAATCCTGATGCCAACTCCACGCGCCTCCGGTGCGTGGCTTCTTGATGCTCATCTTGCTATGGTAATGATAGACCTCATCATCAAACAACTGCTCCATCGCATTGACAATGCGTTCGCTTCGGGCGATTGCGCCCCAGAGATCCTCCCCGGCCTTGTTCCAGAGCACAAGCTGCGCCTTGCCTCCTTCGCCATCCTCAAGATCGTAGGCATTTTCCCCGAATGAGCTGTCGGTATGGGCAGCTTTTCGTAAGATGTCAGCTTCTTCCGAATCAAAAAGGCCCGGCACAATGAGATAACCATCCTCATGGAAGGCGGAAACTTGTTCTTCAGTAAAGGGGGGCATGGGTTACCAGTGGATGTGGAAACCTTGGCGAGCGGTCGGGAGAATGTCAACTTTCCGGTCCACCGGCCCACGGCGGGCGTTGCTTGAGATGGTACAACATCTCGCCGGCCTTGCGCACCAGCAGGATACCTTCGTTCTCGCGGTCGGCGTAGTCCTCAATATTGATCGTGCGATGGTCGGCAAAACCGAGGTTAATTTTATTGCACAATTCCCGGGACAAGCCGGTTGCCAAGGTCACGCGCGCACGGGGATGTT
The DNA here is from genome assembly GCA_965659445.1 of Limisphaerales bacterium. GTDB lineage: Bacteria > Verrucomicrobiota > Verrucomicrobiia > Limisphaerales > UBA1100 > UBA1100. Next base: position 25,687 of record CBFHWX010000008.1, read on the forward strand.
CATCTCCATTCTTGTCCACCGAGCCGATCCCCTTGACGTGCGCCGAATGCGCGAGCAATCCCCACGGGTATTGTTTGTAATCCGCCCAGTGATGCAGCAGGTAGGCAGAGGTGTGGTAGCCAATTTGCTTTAACAATTCGCCGTGCGTGTGGCTCACGTCCTTGATATGTGGCGCGTAAATGATCAACTCACCTTCATCGGCCAGTACTGGCTCGAGTTTGTACATGCACTTGCCGCCGACCCAAATGTCATCGTACATCGGAGGTGCGCAGGAGATGATGGTGTGGAACGGTTTCTCCTTGTAGGTGATGTGCACCTGTGCGGAGAGATCACTGGCCGCATCCCAAGCCGTTTCAGGCGTGCTGAAACACAGGCCGGCCAACGAATTGTCCGGGCGCACCACCATCGCGAAGCAGCGCTTTTCCACATCCACCATGCTGCCAGCATGGTCTACTACCTTGCGAACAGGCGTCCATTTGCTGCCGATTATCATAGGGTTGGAGACCACTGCGCCGAGCCAGTGGAAAAAATTCAGAATTTTTGATCCTGAGATGCCGGGAAAGAGATATTTGTTTCCACCGGAAAAGCCCACGACCTCATGTGGGAACACCGGCCCAGCAATGATGACTTGATCATATTCGTAAATCTTCCGGTTGATTTCCACTGGTACATCCATTTCAAACCGGCCATTGGAAAGCTCAGCGATTGTGCTGGCGGGGATGGTGCCGATGCGTTGTATTGCCTCGGGATTGTCCCATTCATGATTATGAAACTGCACAGTGTTATATTGGCTATTGCGTTCGTCGAGCGTGATCTCCAGTCGCTTGCAAATTGCCTCTTCACTCATGGCAGGGTGAGTGCCGAGAGCGATCATCACATCGAACTTCGCCGCGCAATCGCCAATCTGCTTGTGGATAGACTTGAAGAGCAGGCCAACCGGCGCGGTTCGCGTGCTATCGGGCACGATGAGTAGGATTCTTTTATCCGCGTAATCAACAGCGGGCAGGGATTGTGCGACTAATTCCTTTACCTGCTCCTCGGTCAGTGATTCGTTTCCCTCAGCGATCTGGGAAATGACACTCATGTTAAATGGTCTGGGATAGGAAGCCCCCGTCGACGACGATATCCGAGCCGGTCACGAAACTCGCAGCCTTTTCACTGGCCAAATACACGGCAGCCCCGGCGAGTTCGCTGGGGTCGCCGAAGCGTCCCATAGGGGTGTGGCCAAAAATCGCCAGGGCGCGGTCACTCGGTGTGCCATCCTCATTGAAAAGCAGTTTTTTGTTTTGTTCTGCCGGGAAAAACCCTGGAGTAATGCTGTTAACTCGCACGCCATGGGTGGCCCATTCCCGCGCGAGGAAGCGGGTGGCACTCAGCACAGCTGCCTTGGAAGCGGAATAGGCGATCACCTTGGAGAGCGGCAAATGCGAAGTGACGCTGGCAATGTTGATGATGCTGCCCTTGCCACGCTCGCACATGGCGGGGCCGAATTCCTGACAGGGCAGCAGGAAACCGCCCACGAGGTTGAGGTCAAATACTTTCGCCCAAGCGGGTTGCGGGATTTTCTCAAATGGCATCTCGGGCGTCACAGTGGCGTCGGGATGATTGCCGCCGGCGGCATTGAGCAAAATGGTTGGTGCTCCGATAGCTTTGTCGATTGCTTCGTGACAGCTCTTGAGGCTATTCGGATCCATGGCATCACAACTGACAAACTGCGCGTCACTACCAGCCTCAGTGATTGCCTTTACGCGTGCCTCACCTCGTTCGGCGCTGCGACCGACTACGGCAACCTTGGCACCGGCCTCGGCCATGGCTTGGGCACAGGCACCGCCGAGGGCGCCGGTGGCACCGATTACCACGGCGACTTCATCAGAGAGATCGAACATACTCATAAGCGGGGGAGAATGCGCGATGGGTTCCCAGCGGAAAAGAAAATAACGGTTGGCGCAAGGGTGTGTGCCCGTTAGGTTCCCGCCGATGAGTGAATTTCCTAAACCAGAAGTGGTGGTCACCCACGAGAGTGACTTGGACGGTTTTGTGGCTGGCCATTTATTACAGCGACTGGCGAACAAGCTGTTTGATCAGGAAACGAAGCTGCAGGCGTGGAATTACACTAATTGGGAGAGGCGGCCGTTGCGTGAGAATTGCGCGTGGGTGACGGATCTCAATTTCTCCAAGCGAATGGACAAGGAGAACTGGTTGATCGTGGATCACCACCAGACCGATGTGGAGCCGAAGCATTCGCGTCTGATTTTAGACCACTCGAAGTCGGCAAGCGCTCTCTGTTACGAGCTGTGCAAAGAGGAAGGGCTCGGCAATGAAAAACTCGATCGGCTGGTGCACCTGACAAATGTGGGTGATATATATCTGACCGACGACCCGGATTTTACCGAGGCAATTGACTACGGTAGTATTATCAAACAGTACATGTTCTGGAATATTGCGAAGCTGATCGAAGGTGATCTGGAATCACTGGTGGATCATCCTCTAATTGGGGTGATCGCCAAACGGCGGCAGGTGGAGAATCCACTCGGCTACGAATTTGCCAAGGCACATATCACAGCACTCTCCGACACTGTGGCGATGACTGAATCGCCCATTGGCGATACGAACGCCGTGGTGCATCAGTTGCTGGAGGAAAAAGCCACGCCTCATCCGGTTATCCTCACGGCCGTGACGCGCAACCGCTCGGTGAGCGTGAGCATTCGCAGTCGCAACGGCGAGGCGTTGGCGGTGGCCAAGCAGTTGCAGGGCGGCGGCCATCCCAATGCCTGCGGTGCCACCTTGCCGCAAAGCATTCAACGTATTCCTGATGCGGTGGGATACCTCAAAAAAACCTTAAACCCAAAACCAGGCGGCGATGGATTGGGAAATCTGGGGGATGCCCTGGAGGGGCTGGAGGTTAAATAATCAGTGGGTTGCGAGCCAATTCTTCAATTGCCGCAACGCTGCTGACCGGTGGCTGAGCTGGTTTTTAACCGAATCTCCAAGTTCACCAAAAGTTTGCTCATGGCCTTCTGGAACAAACAGTGGATCGTAGCCAAAACCGTTTTCACCGCGTGCGGCTTCCTCAATGCGGCCTTCACAAGTTCCGTTGAAAATTTTCGGATGGCTGTATTGTCCGGCCTGGCTGAGGGCGATCACGCAGCGGAAACGCGCGGCGCGATGATGGGCGGCGCGCCCCTTTAGATCGCTCAATAGCTTGGCGTTATTTTGCTCATCCGGGCTGTTGCCGGGATGTTTTTTGGTGGCGGCGTAGCGCGCGCTGTGCACTCCGGGTGCTCCATCCAGCGCGTCCACTTCCAGCCCGGAATCATCAGCCAACACCCAACCCAGGGTGTGGTCCTCAGATTGCTTGAGCCAATTAACAAGGGTCAGGGCTTTTTTTACGGCGTTTCCGGCGAAGGTGGCAGCGTCTTCCTCCACCTCGGGTGCATCGGGGAAATTCTGCAGGGTGCGACACAAAAATTCAGGCCCGAGCAGGGCCTGAATTTCTTCCGCTTTGTGGATGTTTGCGGAAGCTATGATTATGTCTGTTGGCAAGTCGGTTAGGATTTGCCTATCCCGCTGAGTAGTTCCTTGATGCCGCCAAGAGACCCCAGCACGCCGGTGGCCTCGTAAGGCACATAGATAACCTTGTTGTCCTTGCCTGAGGTCATTTCCTTCAGGGATTCAAGGTAACGAATGGCAACAAGATATTGCGCAGTTTTGTCTGAAGACCCGCCAAGGCCCTCAGTCACCAGCTGAATGGCTCCGGCTTCCGCCTGTGCGACCTTCATTCTGGCTTCTGCTTGACCAGTGGCCTCAAGCACCAGGGCTTGTTTCTCACCTTCGGCACGTCTGATTTGGGATTCGCGAATACCCTCGGCCTCCAGAATCGCTGCCTTCTTCTCGCCTTCTGCGGTAAGGATTGCGGCTCGGCGATCACGCTCAGCGCGCATTTGTTTTTCCATTGCATCGAGGATGTCACGCGGCGGGGTAATGTCCTTGAGCTCCACCCGGTTGACTTTTACGCCCCACTTGTCGGTGGCCTCATCCATTACGCGGCTGAGCTCGTTGTTAATGGTCGCCCGCGAGGTAAGGCATTCGTCCAAGTCCATATTACCGGTAACATTACGCAGGTTTGTTTTGCAAAGTTTTTCAATGGCATCGGGCAAATTGGCGATCTCATAGACAGCCTTTGTCTCGTCGGTGATCTGGAAATATAACATCGCGTCAATCTCGATATTCACGTTGTCCTTGGTGATCACGTTTTGCTTGGCGAAATCAAACACCTGCTCCCGCAAATCAATCGAAGTCTTCAGGGTGGTCATCACGTAATTCACGCCGGGATCCGGATGGGGGACACGGGTGTGAAGAGCGCGCGCGCTATCCATCACAGGGATGATGAAATTGATGCCGGCCTTGAGGGTTCTATTGTATTTTCCGAATCGTTCGATCACCATGCATTCGGCCTGCTTGATAATTTTGACGGTCATCAGGATTGCCGCTAAGACGACGATTGCTAAGACAACTGCAAAGGCAAGGCCAATGCCTAGGCCATCGCCAAGTATAGGGGTGGGGAGGTATTCCATGATTTTGACTTTCTATTGGGGGTTTTCGCTTACACTAACAACGGCCTTGGAGCCTTCAATACGGATCACCGTAGCCATAGTGCCTTCTTCAATAATGATACTTTTGTCAGGGACGGCCCGCCAGCTTTCACCACCGATTTTAATACGGCCGGTTTCGGCTTGGGTGTCAACGGTTTCCGTGATTTTGCCCTGCCTGCCGACGTAGGTGTCGATACCGCTGACTTCCTGATCTGCCCGATTCTCCATCATTCGCTTCCAAACGGGTCGGACGGCGAGCAATAGACCGACTGAGGTCGCGCTAAAACCAACCAGTTGCCAGGTTGCGCTGGCGCCAGAAAAATTAATAAGCGCTGCCACCAGACAGGCCAGTCCAATGGGACCGGCGAAGAAACTGACAGAGAAAATTTCAGCGACAATAAATATTGCGCCAATAATGATCCAGATGAGCCAACCTTTTTCCATGCCGGTGAGTAATTAAGTTGCGTGTATCCTTCATTTAATTGCGTTTGGATGTCAACTCAGGGTTTCGGGTGGATGAGTTTCAGGGCTTTGGCTTTCTTTGAACGCATTTTTAAATTGAGCAATTCCACGATAACTGAAAAGGCCATGGCAAAATAGATATAGCCCTTGGGGATGTGAAAATGCATGCCTTCACCGAGCAGGGCTACTCCCACCAAGATCAGGAAGCTGAGCGCTAGCATTTTGATCGTGGGGTTATTCTCAACAAATTCGCCTATCGCTTGAGCAAAGAACATCATAACCCCGATGGAAATCATGATGGCGATGATCATTACAGCAATATGATCTGCCATGCCCACGGCGGTAATGACTGAGTCCAGTGAGAATACAATATCTAACATTGCGATCTGAAATAATACCGCTCCCATGCTTGTTTCAGCCGAGTTCTTATCTTCTTCTGGTTCATCAATTAAAGCGTGATGGACTTCCTGAGTTGATTTCCAGATCAGAAACAGGCCACCACCGATTAGGATCAAGTCTCGCCCGGACACATTGTGATTCAAAACACTAAATAGTGTTGTGTTTAGCTTCATTATCCAGCTGATTGAGAGCAAAAGTAAGATGCGCATCACCATCGCAAGGCCCAAGCCGATCAGGCGCGCCTTCTTTTGCTGCTCATCAGGCAGCCGGTCCACCAGAATGCTGATGAATATAATGTTGTCTATGCCGAGTACTATTTCCAGACAAGTGAGGGTTAGAAGGGCAATCCAGGCTTCAGGTGATGTGATCCATTCCATGATATTTTTCAGGTTTAGATAGCTGTTGGGGTTCTCAAAATATTACAAGAAATGTTGGCTGCAATATTGGATTACTGACAATCTGCATTGCTCCGAGCAGGCCTTTTCATCATTATCACCGCCGCATGACCCAGCTGCGTCGACAATATCCCTTCCATTTGATTGAGCCTCAATGGCAATCGCATTGGGAGGCACAGGAGACATTCCGAGCGTTCAACCCCGGTGAGCAACCTGCTGCCGGTCATCCTTTTTCCGTCCGGCATGGTGCTGTGCCGCCGGAGTCGCTGAAGAAATACTACATCCTCGACATGTTTCCGTACCCCTCGGGAGCCGGCCTACATGTGGGACACCCCGAAGGCTACACCGCCACGGACATCACCGCGCGCTACCTGCGCATGCGCGGCCGGCATGTTTTGCATCCGATGGGTTGGGATGCGTTTGGGTTGCCGGCAGAGCAGTATGCAATCAAGACCGGCCAACATCCGCGCCAGACAACTGAGGAGAACGTCGCCAATTTTAAGCGGCAAATCCAGAGCCTCGGCTTTTGCTATGACTGGAGTCGCGAGGTAAACACGACGGACCCGGGTTATTTCAAATGGAGCCAGTGGATATTTTTGCAGTTGTACAATTCATGGTTCAATCCGGAGACAAACAAGGCCGAGCCGATTGATACACTGGAATATCCAGTCGACATCACAAGCGATGAAGCGAAGCGTAGCTATCGTGATTCACATCGTTTGGCATTTGTCGCCAAGGCGCCGGTTAATTGGTGCCCTGAGTTAGGCACGGTGCTGGCGAATGAGGAGGTGATCAATGGTAAAAGTGAGGTGGGTGGACATCCGGTGGTTCGGAAGCCAATGCGCCAATGGATGTTGCGTATTACCGCCTTTGCACAGCGATTGCTGGATGATCTGGAGACGATTGATTGGAGCGATTCTCTCAAGGAGATGCAGCGTAACTGGATCGGTCGCAGCGAAGGCGCTGAGGTGGAGTTTTCCATTGATGCCTCGGACAAGAGTATAACGGTTTTTACCACGCGGCCCGACACGCTCTTTGGCGCGACTTACATGGTGCTTTCCCCAGAGCACGAGTTTGTGGATGAGCTCACAACCGATGAACAGCGCGAGGCTGTGGAGGAGTATTGTGATGCTGCTGCAAGGAAGAGCGACTTGGAACGTACTGAACTCGCGAAGGAAAAAACGGGTGTGTTTAGTGGCTCGTATGCCGTAAATCCCGTTAATCAAGAGCTGGTGCCGATCTGGATCGCCGACTACGTGCTGGCGAGTTATGGCACCGGTGCGATTATGGCGGTGCCGGCCCATGATGAACGCGATTTGGAGTTTGCGCAAAAATTCGAACTGAATGTGCGGACGGTGGTGCAGGCGCCGGATGGTGCGGAATCGGTGGGTTACACCGGCGATGGCGTGAGCGTGAACTCAGGCTTCATTAGTGGCCTGCCAACGTCTGAAGCTACGGCCAAGATCATCCATTGGCTGGAGGAAAAGGAAAGCGGGAAGCAGACAATCAATTTTAAATTGCGTGACTGGCTCTTCAGTCGGCAGCGTTACTGGGGAGAGCCCTTTCCAATTATCTGGCGTGACGGCCATCATGAGGCCATCAGCGAAAGCGATCTGCCAGTGTTGCCGCCAGAACTAGATGACTACAAGCCCACTGTGGATGGTGAGCCGCCGCTAGCTCGTTCGGCCGATTGGGTGAGTTTATCAGATGGCGCCGTGCGGGAAACTAATACCATGCCGCAATGGGCCGGGAGTTGCTGGTATTACCTTCGCTATCTTGATTCGCAAAACGAAGAGCACTTTGTTGGCAAAAGTGCGGAGAAATATTGGATGAACGTAGATCTCTACGTGGGCGGCACGGAGCACGCGGTGTTGCATTTGCTCTATGCGCGATTCTGGCACAAGGTGCTTTTTGACCTGGGCCATGTATCTACTGCAGAGCCGTTTCAGCGGCTTGTTAATCAAGGCATTATTCTTGGTGGGGACGGGAAGAGGATGTCAAAGAGCGCCGGCAATGTTGTCAACCCCGACTCGGTGGTGGGCGAGTATGGTGCGGATGCGTTTCGGCTTTATGAGATGTTCATGGGACCGCTGGAAATGATGAAGCCGTGGAGCACGACAGGTGTGGAGGGTGTGTACCGTTTTCTGGGTCGAGTGTGGCGACTTTTTATTGATGAGAGAAGCTACAAGGATTACGAACAGTCGGTAACTGCCGATCCGGCAAAGGCCGAGACGTTGCTCGGTGGTTTGGATCTCGATGCATCCATCAACGAGGCTGAGGCCACATCGGAGCAATTGAAGGTGCTGCATGCCTGTATCAAGAAAGTGACTGAGGATCTCGATGGCATGCGTTATAACACGGCGATATCCGCACTGATGGTGTTCGTAAATGAAGCCTCCAAGTGGAAAACCAAACCCCAAGAAACGCTGCGGACTTTCCTGTTGCTACTCAATCCTTTTGCCCCGCATTTGGCGGAAGATTTGGCTGCGAGACTGGGCGAAGTGCCTAGTGGCACGGTGGCCTATGAGCCTTGGCCAAGCTTCGATGAGGCGCTTTTGGTCGAGGAATCTATTGAATTTCCGGTGCAAGTGAACGGCAAATTGCGTGGTCATATCGATATCACGCCGGAGACTTCGGCCACAGAAATTGAGGACTTGGCGCTTGCATGCGAAAAAGTGCAGCAATTTTTATCGGGAAAAGAGGTAAAGAAAATCATCGTTGTGCCGAATAAACTAGTGAATATTGCGGTCGGGTAGCCGGTCTGCTAAGATGCCCCCATGAAATTCCTTACGGAGCAGGAGCAGAAAGTGTTGGCTATTGTGCTGTTTCTGTTGCTGGTGGGGATGATGGTGAAGACTTGGCGCACGGCGAATCCACCCGAAATGCCAGTAGCCAAGATTGAGCCTGCAAAAGGTAAATGATACATAGGCAAAGCTACGACGAAGTGTTGGATACGATTATCGCGAGCGATCAGCGATATCATCGTGACGCGTTTCATTTTGTCCGCGAAGGGCTAGATTACACGCAGCAAACCATCTCCAACCAGGAAGACGGCACTGTGCGACACATCACCGGTCAGGAACTTCTAGGTGGTATGCGCGCCCATGCGATCGAGCAATACGGCCCGATGGCCTTGATGGTGCTCAACGAGTGGGGTGTTTCGCGCTGCGAAGATTTTGGCGAAATCGTTTTCAACATGGTCGAGCATGAGTTGTTGGCTCGGACTGACGAGGATTCTCGCGATGATTTCAAGGGAGGTTACAGTTTTGAAGAGGCCTTTCGCCAGCCCTTCCTTCCCCCCGAGCCTGAAACTGCCGAGCCATCTCCAGCCAATCGCACCATAACGCCGGGGACAGGCAGTGTAGATGATCGCTCCGACAAGCCCGTGAAACCAAAGGCCTCTGACAAGCAATAATCTCGCGTGCTGCCCGATGTCGCGATAAGCTCCGCGCCCATGCCTGACGGTTCACCCAGCCCTGTTGGTCTGCACAACGCGATTGGCGACGCGCGCTTGGTCGTGCTCGATAACGGGCTGACCATTATCGTGCGCGAGGATCACAGTGCTCCCGTTGTGTCAGTTCAAGCTTGGGCCAAGACTGGCAGCATCCACGAGGGTGAATGGCTTGGGGCCGGTCTCTCGCATATCCTTGAGCACATGCTTTTCAAGGGTACCGAAACACGTGGGGTGGGACGTATTGATCAGGAGGTGCAAGAAGCCGGCGGCTACATGAACGCATATACTTCATTCGACCGTACTGTTTATCATATCGATGTGCCCAACACCGGCAGTCGCGTGGCTATTGATATTCTGTGTGATATAATGCAGCACGCGACGCTGCCTGAGTCGGAACTGGCCAAGGAACTTGATGTCATTCGCCGTGAGATCGACATGGGTCATGATGATCCTGGTCGGCGTGCCGGTCGGCGTCTGTTTGAGGTTGCCTACACCACTAGTCCGTATCGGCACACGGTCATTGGCTATCCTGATATTTTCAATGAACTGCGCCGGGAAGATATCTTCGGCTACTATCGCGCGCGTTATATTCCGCACAATATATTTTATGTGATTGTGGGTGACGTGGATGCCGCTGAGGTCATCGATCAGGTTGCGGCGGCGTTTGAAACAAATAAATGTAAGCCAGCACCGCCCGTGCTGTTGCCTGCTGAACCGCGCCAAACCGCCCCTCGCGAGATTCTTGAGGAAGCATCCATTCAGCTTGGTCACTTACATTACTCATGGCACGTGCCCGATGTGCGCCATCCGGATATGCCCTCGCTTGATGTCCTCGCCACGTTACTTGGGAGTGGACGTAGTAGTCGGTTGTATCAAAATGTACGCGAACGGAAAGGCTTGGTGAATACTGCTGATGCGTGGACCTACACTCCCACTGAAAGTGGTCTTTTCGGTATAAGTGCCGTGGTGAATGCCGATAAATTTGACGCTGCCCGGAAGGCGCTCCTTGAGGAGCTCGATCTGCTCAAGTCCGGACAAGTGGAGCCAGCCGAGCTCAACAAGGTGGTAAAGCAGTTTGTATCTGCGACGCTGGGCATACGCAAGACAATGGAAGGTCAGGCGCAAAATCTTGGCGGCTGCTGGATTTCGGTAAACGATCTCGATTTTACCGATCGTTATCTTGAGGCCGTGAAACGTGTTACTCCCGAGGATATTCACTCCGTGGCTAACGAATATTTATCAGAGGATAATCGCACGCTGTACGCCCTGCTACCCGCAGGTACTACGCCGGTTGTGAAGAACGCCAGTGTCCAGCATGCAAGCACGGCCATTCAGAAAATCGAGCTGCCCAATGGCTTACGGTTGTTGGTGAAGGAAGATCATCGCCTGCCGTTCGTGCAACTGCGCGCGTTGTTCCAAGGTGGTGTGCTTTCTGAGAAGATGGGGAACAACGGCATTACTCAGCTTATGGCGAAGTTGCTCGTCAAAGGCACAACTAATCGCACCGGTCAGCAAATTGCCGAGCAGATTGAGAGCGTCGGGGGTGGTATCGATGCCTATGGCGGTAACAATTCCTTTGGGGTTTCACTGGAAGTTCTAAATGCTGACCTTGCCCTCGGCTTGGAGATGCTGGCTGATGTGATCCTACACCCCTCATTTCCAGAGACTGCGCTTGAGCGGCAACGCGTGGTCCAGCATGCTGCTCTCAAGGCGCAGCAAGATAAACTACTGCAAAGTACCTTCCGCCTCATGCGCAATAATCTTTTTGGAGGACAGGGTTACGGACTTGACACTCTCGGTACGGAGGAGTCTCTAGACAAACTGGGGGCCGATGATCTTGCAATGTTTCACCAGCGCCACGCTGTCCCGAACAATGCTGTATTGGCGGTTTTTGGTGATGTGAAAACAAAGGACATTCGGGCCGAAGTGGAAAGGACCTTTGGCCTGTGGCCCGCCGGTAATGGGTTCCGCGTGCCTAATCTCCTGCCACCCGGCGAAGGAATGCGCCGAGTAATAAATAAACGCGACAAGGAACAGGCCGTGGCGGTGCTGGGTTATCGTGGGTGCACTTTTTTTGATGAAGATCGATACGCGCTCGAGCTGCTTTGCGAGGCCTGCAGCGATCTCGGCAGCAGGCTTTTCATGCGTATCCGCGAGGAACTGGGGCTGGCGTATTACGTCGGCGCGCAAAGTCATCCTGGTTTTACTCCAGGCTTCGTCGCTTTTTATGCCGGGACAGAGCCGGGCCAGCTGGAGTTGTTGGAAGAGGAGCTTCTTAAGGAAGTCGCCAAGCTGCGTCAGGACGGATTGACCGATGGGGAGCTTCGTCGTGCAAAGGCCAAGGTGATCGGGCAGAGAAAAATTGGTCGGCAGGATTTGGGTGGATTGGCCACGATGACCGGCCTCGATGAGCTCTACGGGCTTGGCTTCCCAGCCAGCGAAGAAGACGATGAAAAATATGAGTCTGTTACCGCCCGACAAATTCAGTCCGTCGCCCAGAAGCACCTCCGTCCCGGTCATTGCATCATGGCTGTGACGCATCCCTGAAAACTTATTGGACTATGGCAATTCAAGGGTTGATTCCCTGCGTGCCCCATGTTTGATTTGCCCCATGCAGACCTATTTTTCCACTCTAGCCATGTCCGTGGCCGCAACATTGTCTTTATTGTTTATGAGCGCATGTCATTCCACCTCTAATTCTGGCCCTTCGAATTCGATTAAGAAGGTTGATTTTGGAAAAACCAAAGCTGGCGAGCAAACTGAGATTTACACGTTGAAAAACGCCAACGGAGTTATTGCCAAGGTGACCAGCTACGGCGCCACGCTGGTGGAACTACACGTGCCGGACAAGGCCGGCAAGCTGGCCGACGTGGTGAACGGCTTCGACAACGTCGCCGGCTACGAGGGAGACGGTAACCAATACTTCGGCTGTACTACCGGCCGTGTGTGCAATCGTATTGCGAAGGGTAAGTTCACTCTCGACGGAAAGGAATACACCCTTGCCACCAATAACGATCCCAATCATCTGCACGGTGGTGACGACAAGGCCTTGAGCAAGCAGGTGTGGAAGGCTGAGCCGGCAGCTGACGCTCGAGCTGTGACCTTTAGTTTGACTAGCCCAGATGGTGAAGAGGGCTATCCTGGTAGCCTAAGTGTGAAAGTCACCTATACACTCACCGATGATAACTGCCTGCGCATTGATTACGAGGCCACCACCGACAAGGCTACACCGGTTAATCTCACCAATCATGCTTATTTCAACCTCGGTGGCGCCGGAAGCGGCACGATTTTGGATCATGAATTGGAGCTCAATGCTGATCATTTCACGCCCGTGGACAACACGCTCATCCCCACCGGCAAGATTGATCCGGTGGCCGGTACGGAACTGGATTTCCGCGCCTCACACGTGATTGGCGCACGCATCCCCGATAAGGACGCCACCAAGACCGAGGACGCCAAGACGCCAACCCTCGGTTATGACCACAACTTTGTGCTTAAGGGTAAGGCTGGCACCCAGCGTTTTGCTGCACGCCTCAAGGACCCGGAAAGTGGACGCGTGATGGAGATTCATACCGACCAGCCGGCCATTCAGTTCTACAGCGGAAACTTTCTTAAGAACCAGCCGGGCAAGGGCGGTAAGACCTATCCCTTCCGTGGCGCCCTTTGCTTGGAGACACAGCACAATCCCGACTCGGTGAATCACCCAAGTTTTCCGAGCACTATTTTACGCCCGGGCAAAACCTACCGTACCACCACTGCACACTGGTTCAAAGCCGAATAACGGGCCGTGCGAACAGTTTCCCCTGATTCTGCTTGCCGCACAACTCGGGCGACGGCAGAATTGTCCGCGTCAGGGCCCATGGAATGCGGGCTTGTGAATCCCGCCAGGGCCGGAAGGCAGCAACGGTAGCTCGATCTGCATCTGCCGTGGTCACCCTGGCATTTTTCGCTCCATGTCTTATCAGGTCATAGCTCGCAGATACCGGCCACAACGGTTTTCAGAAGTGGTGGGCCAGGAGCACGTCACCCAGACCCTCAGTAATGCTATCGCCTCCGGTCGCATTGCCCATGCCTATCTTTTCAGCGGCCCGCGTGGCACCGGTAAAACGACCATCGCGCGCATCTTCGCCAAGTGCCTGAACGCGACCGATGGGCCCACGGTCGATTTCAAGGATGATGATGAGCGCTGCACGGAGATTGCCGAAGGTCGCTCGCTTGACGTGCTGGAAATTGATGGCGCCAGTAACAATGGGGTGGAACAGGTGCGTGAACTACGTGACACCGCCCCGTATGCTCCTGCTTCCTGCCGCTTCAAGTTGTATATTATCGATGAAGTCCACATGCTCACCACGGCTGCTTTCAACGCGTTGTTAAAAACCCTGGAAGAGCCGCCGGCACACGTGAAGTTTGTGTTTGCAACCACCGAGCCGGAAAAGGTGTTGCCCACAATTCTCTCTCGTTGTCAGCGCTTTGACCTCCGACGCATATCGGTAGCCAAGATAGTCGAGCATCTCGGCCACATTGCCAAAAAGGAAAAGTGGAAGGTTGAGGATGCTGCGTTACAGGCCATTGCCCGTGGGGCCGACGGAGGCATGCGCGATGCGGAAAGTACGCTGGATCAGCTTATCAGTTTTTGTGGGGAAGAAGTCACTGAGGTGGACGTGCTTTCAATGTTCGGCCTCAGCTCCCAGGCGCAAGTGTACTCGCTCACCAACGCCGTGCTGCAGGGCGATGCTGAGACGGTTTTGCGCGAGTTGCATGAACTCACCATTGGAGGGAAGGAACTGGGGCGGTTGGTGGGAGATTTACTCAACCATTTCCGTAATCTCATGGTTTATCAGGTGTCCAAGGGGGATATAAATTTGTTGGAAATTTCTGAGGCGGAAAAGACCGCGCTCGCCGAACAGGCAAAGCATACTGACAACCACGCGGTGTCCCGCATTCTGGAGGTGCTTACGGATTGCGAAATGCAGCTACGCAATGCGACTTCCAAGAAAATATTGGTGGAGGTTAGCCTTATTAAAGCCATTGAGATTGGCAGCACTATGAGTCTCAATGATGTGCTGGTCAAACTACAGAAACTCCGCGACGAAGGCGGTGGCGAAGGCTCGACTCCAGTGGCAAAGCCGAAGCGCACGGTTGCTTCTAGGGAAACAACCGCTGCGTCCAAGGAGAAATCGAAACCCGACTCTTCTTCTGCCTCGGTGTCTGCGTCTTCAGGTATGCCTGAAATGTGGGAGGCCATGATGGCTGGACTTGGTGCGTTTACCAAAACCTACTTTGTTGAGGCCTATCCGTTGTCACTGGAAAATGGCGTGATGACAATTGGGTTTTTGGAATCATCTTCCTCGCAAATGGAATTGGCCGACAACAGAGAAATCAATAAGGTTTTGATCCAGTCGCTTGCAAAACTTGGGCAGAAAGTGCGCGAGATACGCTACACCATTGCCGATCGTCCGGTAGATTGGGTCACCGCCTCGCCGGAAAAATCAGCGACAGATGATGCCATCAGTGAGGCCACGCCAATTAAACCGTCGGAAGGGCCAGTGGATATGGAGGAATTCAAGGATGATCCACTCATTCAAAAAGCACTGGAAGTGTTCAAAGGTCAAATCGTGGATGTGAGAACGTAGGAAATTAATTTATGGCAAGTATCAACAAGCTCATGAAACAGGCCATGAAGGCCCAACAACAAGCACAGGAAGTCGATGCCGCCATGGCCGACCGCACGGTGGAGGCCAGCAGCGGTGGTGGCGCTGTGAAAGTGGTGGCCACTTGCAAAGGCCACTTAAAGTCCATCAAGATTGATCCCGAGGCGGCGGATCCGGAGGATATCGAGTCGTTGGAAGACATGGTGATGCTGGCGGTGAACAACGCCATGGAAGAGGGTCAGAAAATTCAGGCGGAGGAGATGGCCAAGGTCACAGCAGGTCTGAATATGCCTGGCTTCGGTTGAGACGATGACCACGTTGCCTGAACCCATAGAGGCGCTCGTGGTCGCGTTGGGGCAATTGCCGGGTATCGGCCCGCGTTCAGCCGGGCGGCTGGCGCTGCACCTTGTGCAAAGTGAGGTGGGTCAGGTCAAGCAACTGGCGGAAGCGCTAATCAATGCGCGCGAACGCATCCAACTTTGCACCACCTGCGGAGCGCTCACCGAATCACAGCCGTGTTTCTTCTGCACTGACGCCCGCCGTGATGCCGCGATCTTATGCGTGGTGGAAACCGCAGTGGACGTGATCAATGTCGATAAGTCCGGTGCTTTCAAAGGGCTGTACCATGTTTTAGGTGGGAAAATCTCGCCTCTCAATGGCGTGGATCCTGAGGATCTTCGGATTTCCGAACTTGAGGCGCGCCTGACGGATGTGAATGAAATCGTTCTCGCGCTCGGTACGGATGTGGAGGGCGATGCCACGAGCAACTATCTCGCACAACGACTCGGGGCCAAGGGTGTGAAAGTCACACGCATCGCGCATGGTTTACCGGCGGGCAGTGGTTTGGAATATGCTGACGATCTCACCCTCAGTCGCGCTTTGGAAGGGCGGCGCGAATTGTCATGATTCGAGTTGTCGCTTTCGATATCGGCAAGGTTTTGTTGGATTTTGACTACGGTATTTTTGTGAATCGCATGGCTCCGAAGACGAACATGGATGAGCCGGCGTTGAATGCGTACCTCAATCAATCGCCGTTGCTAGCAAAGTACGAATCGGGTCAAATATCTTCCTCTGAGTTCACCAAAATTGTGCAGCAGGAAACCGGCTTTGAGGGTTTGGAAAGTGAATTTGCGGATTTTTTTGAAGAAATCTTTACACCGATTTCAGACGTCATTGCAATACATAGGGTAATCGCCGAGGGTGGTATGTCGACATACACGTTTTCCAATACCAACGAAATGGCGGTTCGCCACATGTCTCGAGCGTATGATTTCTGGCCGAGATTTGATGGTCACGTACTATCGTATGAAGTGGGGGCTCTGAAGCCAGAGACGAAGATGTACGAGTTTCTTGAGCGGATCGCCGGCTGCCATGGTGGTGAGATTGTCTACGTCGATGACAGGCCTGAAAACATCGAGGCGGGTAGGGCGCGCGGATGGAAAGTCATCCAGCAATACACGCCGGAAGAGACGCGATTGGCTTTGGTTGACTTGGGGGTCTTGGCTAAGGCTTAGTCAATTGACGATTCAGCTGCTTGAAGTTCCCGGCCTCACAGCACTTCACGTATCCCTCGGCGATACGCTTTAGCTTTTCCCACTCCTGGCGAATATTATTCGCTTCTTTCGCGCTGATTTTGGAATCGCTGGCGGCACCGGCCACGGTGGAAAGGAGATCAGCGAATTGTTTCACTACTAGACTGGTCGCTGGGGCCAGTTGTTGAACGACTTCTCCTTCGCCATTGTCTCCAGTGTTGGGCACAAAAAATCCTCCGGACTGTTCGCACAGCCACCGAATAATACGAAGATCCTCGGTGGCGTTGCACAGCGCTAGGGTTCGATCAAGCGGATTGGAGATACCACTGGCGGAGCCGGTATCCGGCGATTCTGCCCATTTATAAATTGTTGAAGGCGAGAGGTTTATGCACTCGGCAACATGCTGCACAGAGGTTTCTTTAAACACTTTCTTCAACACACGATGAGATTTCATGGACAAAGTATAGCTGATATAGTGCGAGTTTGGGTACTGTAAAACATATGAATTATTATAATAATAATAATGAATCACGCAAAAAAACAGGGCCGGCAATTGCCGGCCCTGCATGGAGTTGTTTAATTAATGAGTTCTACATATGATCGTGGCCATGATCCCCCGGCATGGGCTTCTCTTCTTCCGGAACGTCAGTTATGAGGCACTCGGTTGTGAGGAGCAGGGCCGCGATAGAAGCGGCATTCTGTAGTGCAGAACGGGTGACCTTTGCTGGATCCACCACGCCGGCCTTGATGAGGTCGGTGTACTTGTCCGCAGCCACATCATAGCCGACATTGCCTTTGCGGTTAAGAACCTCCTGGACCACAACTGCGCCGTCGACGATTCCTGCATTGCTGGCCAGCGCGCGCAGTGGGGCTTCCACAGCTCTCAACACGATTTCCACGCCGATCTGCTCGTCTCCTTCGAGACTGAGTTTTTTGATGGCAGGCAAACAACGTAAGAGAGCTACTCCGCCGCCGGAGACGATACCCTCTTCTACTGCTGCACGGGTTGCGTGCAGTGCGTCTTCTACTCGGGCCTTTTTCTCTTTCATCTCAGACTCTGTAGCAGCGCCCACATTGATGATGGCCACACCGCCCGCAAGCTTGGCGAGACGTTCTTGGAGTTTCTCACGATCGTAATCGCTGGTGGTTTCTTCAATCTGACGACGAATCTGGTCGATGCGTCCCTTGATTTCCTTGGCCTTGCCGCCGCCGTCGATAAGAATGGTATTTTCTTTCTCAACCAAGATGCTGGCCGCGGTGCCGAGATCAGCGACCTCAATTCCATCGAGCTTCACACCGAGGTCTTCGGTGATAAACCTGCCTCCGGTGAGGATGGCGATGTCTTCCATCATGGCTTTGCGGCGGTCACCGAAGCCTGGGGCTTTGACCGCGGCTACTTTCAGATTGCCTCGAATGCGGTTCACCACAAGAGTGGCGAGCGCTTCGCCTTCCACATCCTCAGCGATGATCAGCAGTGGCTTGTTTCCGCCAGCTACGACCTTTTCAAGAATAGGTTGGATGTCTTTCAGGCCGCTAATCTTTTTCTCGTAAAGCAGCACGTACGCATCTTCCATTTTGGCTGTCTGCGAGTCAGCGTCCGTCATGAAGTATGGGGAGAGGTAACCCTTGTCAAACTGCATGCCCTCCACCACTTCGAGTGTGGTTTCAATGGAGCTGGCTTCTTCAACAGTAATGGTACCGTCCTTGCCAACCTGGTCCATTGCATCGGCGATAATTTCGCCAATGCTACCTTCCCAGTTTGCTGAAACGGTGGCCACTTGCTGAATCTCGTCCTTGCTGGTCACCTTTTGTGAGATCTTTCCTAGATGCGTCACGGCGGCGTCCACAGCTTTTTGCACACCCCGTTGGATGTGAATCGGGCTGGCACCTGCGGTTACACTACGAAGACCGTTGCGGTAGATTGACTCGGCCAGGACGGTTGCGGTTGTGGTACCGTCACCGGCTACGTCGCTGGTTTTGCTTGCGGTTTCACGCACCATCTGCGCGCCCATGTTTTCAAAGGGGCACTCCAGTTCAATCTCCTTGGCTACAGTCACACCGTCCTTGGTGGCGGTTGGAGAGCCGAACTTTTTGTCGATGAGGACGTTGCGACCTTTGGGGCCGAGAGTTACTTTTACTGCCTTCGAGAGTTTTTCAACACCACGGAGGATGCCCTGCCGGGCTTTTTCGTCGAATACAAGTTGTTTTGCTGACATAATTTTTCTTTTGTTAAAGGTTTTCTTTAGGCGATCACCGCGAGGATGTCGTCTTGGTTCAGGATTTTGTATTCCACGCCGTCGAGTTTGATCTCGGTGCCGCCATACTTGTTGGTCAAGACAATGTCTCCCTTTTTCACTTCAAAAGGAACTTTCTTGCCATCATCGTCAATCTTGCCGGTTCCCAGCGCAACGATCTTGCTTTCTTGTGGTTTTTCTTTTGCGGAATCAGGAATAATGATGCCGCCTTTCTTCGTTTCAGTCTCTTCAATCGTTTCCACGAGAACGCGGTCGCCGAGAGGCTTGATTTTTAGTTTAGCCATATTGTTAGTTTGGTTTGTTAGTTAGGGGTTTTTTGAAAACACCCGCAGCACCAGCTGCGGTATAAAATTATTTTTTATCTTCGTCGACAACCTCTGCTTCAACGACCGGGCCATCGTCTTTTTTCTCACCGGAAGGTTCATCATTGTCTTCGGGGGTTTCAGCTGCATCTTCCTGTTCAGCTTCAGTTGTGGCCTTGTAGGCTTCTCCGGCGGCTGTTTGGACGGCTTCCTGCAGTTTCTCGTTGGCCGTCTTAATGGCTTCCAGGTCAGAGCCCTGCAGTTGCTCCTTGGAATCTTCCATTGCTTTCTCGAGAGCATTCTTAGTGTCGTCAGAAAGTTTTTCGCCGTTTTCTTTCAGGAATTTTTCTGCCGCATAAACACCGGTGTCTGCCTCGTTGCGGGCTTCCACTTCCTCCTGACGTTGCTTATCGGTTTCGGCATTTTCCTCTGCCTCGCTTTTCATGCGCTCGATCTCGTCTTCAGACAATCCGCTGGAATCTTTGATGGTGATTTTCTGTTCCTTGCCGGTCTTCTTGTCCGTGGCGCCCACATGCAAAATTCCGTTGGCATCAATATCAAAACTCACTTCAATTTGCGGCATGCCTCGCGGGGCTGGCTCAATGCCATCCAGTTTGAAGTTGCCAAGCTTCTTGTTGTCGTTGGCCATGGGGCGTTCACCTTGAAACACCTGCACATCAACCCCGGGCTGGCTGTCGGCCGCAGTGGAAAAGATCTGTGATTTCTTTGCGGGAATTGTGGTGTTACGCTCGATGAGCTTGGTAAAAATACCGCCCTCGGTCTCGATGCCGAGAGAGAGAGGTGTGACGTCCAGTAGCAGCACACTGTCTAAGCCCTTATCCTTGTTTAAAATACCGCCTTGAATGGCAGCGCCTATGGCTACAACCTCGTCCGGATTAACGCCTTGGTTGGGTTGTTTGCCGATCAACGCCTTGGCGGTGTCAACCACGCGGGGCATGCGCGTCATGCCACCCACGAGCACCAGCTCATCGATGTCGCCGGAATTCAGGCCGGCATCCTTAAGGCACGCCTTAACTGGCGCTGTGGTGCGCTCAAACAGATCATCAGTGAGTTGCTCCAGTTTTGCGCGGCTGAGCTCCACCTTGATATGCTTTGGGCCAGTTTGATCTGCAGTAACAAATGGCAGGCTGATCTCATAATTCTGTGAACTTGAAAGTGCAATCTTTGCCTTCTCGGCTTCTTCCTTGATGCGCTGCATCGCGTCGGGCTGGCCGGTGAGGTCGATACCGCTATCGTTCTTGAACTCTGCTAACACCCAGTCGATAATCGCATTATCCCAATCATCACCGCCGAGGCGTGTATCGCCGTTGCTGGCTTTGACTTGGAAGACTTGGTCGCCGATCTCAAGAATGGAAATATCAAAGGTGCCACCACCCAAATCGTAAACGGCAATCTTCTCCTCGCTTCTCTTGTCAAGACCATATGCCAGCGAAGCAGCCGTTGGTTCATTGATAATTCGTAGTACCTCTAGGCCAGCAATCTTACCTGCATCTTTGGTGGCTTTTTTTTGGGGTTCGTTGAAATAGGCTGGAACAGTGATAACCGCCTGCGTGATAGTTTCTCCAAGGCGCATCTCAGCATCCGCCTTCAACTTGGCGAGTAACATGGAGGCAATCTCCTGGGGGCTGTACACCTTTTTCTCGCCATCCACTTCGACCTCAATGGCCGCGTCGCCATTGCTACCGGCCACCACTTTGTATGGCATACGCTTGGCCTCTTCCTTCACCTCTGTGAATTTGCGGCCAATGAATCGCTTGGTAGAAAACACCGTGTTGGTCGGGTTTGTCACTGCCTGTCGTTTTGCTGCATCGCCCACCAGCCGTTCACCTTTTTTTCCAAACGCGACCACTGAAGGCGTGGTGCGCTTGCCCTCGGAATTCTCCAACACCAATGCCTCCCCGCCTTCCATCACACCCATACAGGAATTCGTGGTGCCTAAATCGATGCCTAAAATCTTAGCCATATAAGTAATCTCCTCAACTGTGTCAAAACAGATAGATTCACCTCCATAAAGCAAAATGGATGCCACGTTTTTTCTATGTATTAACTGTGAAAAAACCGTAAAAATCACCGGTTATGTCAATGAGACTCATTAAATTAGAGCCAAATTGACCCAAAGTGTGTCATCGAAAATGCGATATTTGGCACACTGTGAGCAACGGTTTCTTGCGGCAGAAGCGTGTGAGGCTTAGCTTGAAGGGAGACCACTTGGTAATGCGAACCGTTATATCAATTTCAGTTATCTTCTTAAGCGTCCTTAGCCTAGGTGCCGCGAAAAAAAATAAGCCTAAGCCAACTTTTGTGCCGGATAACCCTGTTGAGCGTAAAAAAATGGGCGCCGATTTTGCCATGCAAATGCGAGCCATGCGGCCGGTGAAGCCAGTTCAGGCAAAAGGCAAGCTACGTATTCGTGATATGCGAGGGAAACGCCGTGAAGTGCCGGTGCAATTTCGCACATTTGTGGTCGGAAAATCGTTGATCAATATTTATCAAACGCAGCGGGGCTCCCTTACGGTGAACCGAAATTTAGGGCAACCAACTGTATTCACAGTTGCCCCTCCACCGCCAGTTGATCCAGACAAAGTACAAAAGCTTAATGGCGATCAGGCGATGCAACCTTTCGAAGGATCAGATTTCTTGATGGCTGATTTGGGCCTGGATTTTTTGCGCTGGCCCAAGCAGGAGATTGTTAAGCGCGAATTG
>CBFHWX010000009.1:0-44825 GCA_965659445.1 Limisphaerales bacterium
ATCACGCCGCCGATTGCCGATTGCCTGTTCACCGCCATCAGCACCGACACTGGCAGTTTCCAGTACGCCACCACGAGACCTTCCACCTATATGATCGCCGCTGAGCTTGTGAAACGCGGCGCCAATCTCTCGCGCATTTGCGAAGAGGTTTACCAGAGCTATCCACTCTCCCGGGTGAAACTGCTGCGGCACATGTACAACAGTTTCAAGATCATTGAAAAAAACCAAATTGCCTACTTTTGGATTCGCCAGGCCGACTACAAAAGGACCGGCGCTGTGCCGGACGAGACCGAGGGGCTCATTGATCACATCCGCAATATTCAAGGTGTAAAGATCGCGTGCTTGTTTGAGGAAATTGAACCGGAAGTCACGCGCGTCAGCCTACGGTCCAAGTTGCCGGAGCTGGATGTCTCCACCATTGCGGTTTCCTTTGGTGGGGGTGGACATCTGTCTGCCGCTGGTGCCCGCATTCCCGGAAAGCAAATGACCATTCAGCGGCAGATACTTGCCGCGGTAAAAAAGTCCCTCGCCGCCTCCAACAGAATAGCCTGATGCCGCGCCCGCCCCAGGAACCAGAATTCAACGGCGCACTGCTCATCGACAAGCCCGCCGGACCCACCTCGCATGACATCGTGGATATCGTTCGCCTGCTCTATGGTATCAAGAAAGTTGGACACTGCGGCACATTAGACCCCGCCGCCACAGGCCTACTCATCATGCTACTGGGCCGTGCCACGAAGCTCTCCCAGAAGTTGACGACCGAGGATAAGGTTTATGAAGGGTCCCTCGAGTTCGGAAAATCCACCGACAGCTTTGACGCGCAAGGCGCGGTGACCGATACGGCTGCGGTACCAATTCTTGATTCCGGTGCACTCAACACCGCGGCAAAGCAGTTCACCGGTGATATCCAACAACAACCGCCAATGGTCTCGGCCGTGAAAAAGGACGGGGTTCCGCTCTATAAGCTTGCGCGTAAAGGCAAAACCGTAGAACGCGAAGCCAAGCCGGTGCACATTTATTCCTATGAGTTTTCCGAATACACGGAGCCCATAGGTCATTTTCGCGTGCACTGTACCAAGGGCACCTATGTGCGCAGTCTCGCACATGATCTTGGCCAATCGCTCGGTTGTGGCGCGCACTTGCGCACGCTGCACCGAACGGCGTCTGGAAAATTTGAGGTCAAGGACGCCATCCAGCTGGAAGAACTGGTCAAGCTGCCCGAAACCGAACTGCCCCGCCGTCTGGTTACCCTGCTCGAGCTCGTCCAACTGCTGCAACCGGAATGAAAATCCTCCACGACGCTCGCGAACTACAAACCACCACCGGGCGGGTTTGCTGTGCCATTGGCATGTTCGATGGAGTGCACCTCGGCCATCAACAGGTCATCCGGCAGGCCGTGTCCGACGCGCACCAGCTCGAGGCGGCCTCCTTGTGTGTCACGTTCGATCAACACCCTGCAAAAGTCATCGCACCCGAGCGTGCCCCGCGCTTGATTCAAAATCTCTCTCAACGCCTCGCCGCCATTGAGGCACTCGGAGTGAAAGCAGCCCTGGTTTTGCCCTTTGATGAGGTGATGAGCCAAATCCCTGCCGAGGCATTCATTCGAGGACTCCATGTCGATCTCGGCCGTATCCACTCCATTTGTGTCGGCGCACACTTCGCCTTCGGCCATGGGCGCGATGGAAATCTGGAACTCCTCCAGCAGTTGGGACAAGATATGAAATTTGTTGTGCACGGCTTGTCCAATCTGTCGCTCGATGGAGAAACCGTCAGCAGCACGCGTATTCGCGCCGCCATCGCGGAGGGTCAGCTCGATGCCGCCGGGCAGATGCTGGGTCGCGAATATGCGTTGGTGAGCGAAGTGATCAAGGGCCATCAACGTGGAAGCGAGCTGGGCTTTCCCACCGCCAACCTCGACATCACCGACCTGTGCACGCCGCCCAAGGGCGTCTATGCTGCACATGCGGAAGCGAACGGAGCTACCTACCGCGCCGCCGTGAACATTGGCTTGCACCCCACCGTGGCCGAGGCCGAGCCCACCCTGCACGTCGAGGCGCATCTGCTTGATTTTGATGGAAACCTTTACGGAGAAAAAATATCGCTCACGTTCGTCGGCAAACTGCGTGAGGAAAAAACCTTCGATTCCCTCGACGCCCTTAAGACCCAGATCGGAAAAGATATTGTACAGGCCCGGAAAATGTTCCCGCACCTCTAGTCGATGCGCCAACAAAGACAAACCGTTATCCTCAGCGTATGACCATCAAGATTTATGAATACAAGGGCTGTGGCACTTGCCGTAAGGCGTTGAAGTGGCTGGAGGCAAAGGGACTTAAGTTTGAAAGAATCGCCATTCGCGAGAGGCCGCCATCAAAGGCGGAACTGAAAAGGATGCTCAAGGCGTATGAAGGTAATCTGCGCACACTTTTCAATACGTCCGGTGGCGATTACAGGGCCATGAATATGAAGGAGAAACTTGCCAAGCTGAGCAAAGTGGAGGCGATTGATCTACTGGCCGGCAACGGGAACTTGGTCAAGCGGCCGTTTGTGATGACAAAAAACGGCGGTGTGGTCGGCTTCAATGAGGCGGAGTGGGAAGCGTTTTTCAGTCTTTAGCCTTTGGCTCAGGCTTGAGGTTGATCTTTGGTGGAACCGACTTGTTCGCCGCCGCCTTGGGTTCGGGCTTGGGTTCCGGTTGCGCCGGCGAGTCTCTCCTCAACCACGCCGCCATTGCGACCACCGCTGCTATATAAAAAATGGTTTGCCGCACAGGTTGAACCTATCAAATCACCCCGTCGTGTAAAGGGGGAAAGGATTCGTGACCGCCTTCCGACCCCTGTCTTCTGTTGAGCGCCAATCGATTTGCTCTTTTGCCTTTGGCCTTTTCCCGTTACCCTCCGCGCCGATGAATCGCGAAGAAATTGAGGCCACAAATGCGCAGGTCGCACAGGCGGGCGCATTTGTAGGACCATTGTTGGCTGAAACGGGCAAGGTAATTGTAGGCCAGCATTACCTTATGGAACGGCTCCTAATTGGCCTATTGGCCAACGGTCACGTCCTTCTGGAAGGCGTGCCAGGTATCGCCAAGACCCTCGCCATCAAGACGCTGGCCCAGACTTTGAACGTGAATTTCTCGCGTATCCAGTTCACGCCGGACATGCTGCCGGCGGACGTGACCGGCACGCAGATCTATAACCCCCAGTCCGGAGAATTCACCACGCGGCAGGGGCCGGTATTTGCTAACCTGCTGCTGGCTGATGAGATCAACCGCGCGCCGGCCAAGGTGCAAAGCGCACTACTGGAGGCGATGCAGGAGAAGCAAGTGACCATTGGTGATAAAACATACCTTCTCCCCGAGCCGTTCCTAGTAATGGCCACGGAAAACCCGATTGAACAAGAGGGCACATACCTGTTGCCCGAGGCGCAGATGGACCGTTTCATGCTCAAGGTGGTGATGGATTACCCGAAAAGGGACGAAGAACGACGCATCCTTGATGAATATGCGAAAACCGAAGGCCTGCCTGAGGCGCAGCAAGCGGTAACCATCGAACAGGTGCTCGCCGCACGCAAAGTGGTCGATAGCATCTATGTGGATGACAAGATGAAGGAATACATTGTGGATCTCGTATGCGCCTCGCGGGATCCTGAAAAATACAACGTGCCCGCAAAGGACCTCATCCATATGGGTGCCTCACCGCGTGCAACGATCTATCTCACCCTGACCGCCAAGGCACACGCCTTTATGCAAGGCCGTGGTTATGTAACTCCGCAGGACGTAAAGAGCATCGCCATGGACGTGTTACGCCATCGCGTGCATATTACCTACGAAGCCGAGGCAGAGGAAAAGACGAGTGAAGATGTCGTAAAACTTCTACTCGATCACCTGCCGGTTCCGTAAACCGTATTCATGAACCCCGCCGATCTCCAGGCCAAGGTGCGCCAGATCGAGATTCGCACGCGCAGACTCGTGAGCGACGCGATGGTCGGCCAGTACCAAAGTGTCTTCAAGGGACAGGGTATGGACTTCGATGAGGTACGCGAGTATCAGCCCGGTGATGAAGTACGCAACATCGATTGGAACGTCACCGCGCGATTAAATACGCCCTTTGTAAAGCAGTTCGTGGAGGAGCGCGAACTCACAGTGATGCTGCTGGTCGACCTGAGCGCATCGGGGCAATTTGGCAGCGGCACTCAAACCAAGCAGGAACTCGCCGCCGAAGTCACCGCCGTCCTCGCCTTTGCTGCCCAGCGCAACAACGACAAGGTCGGTCTCGCACTCTTTACCGAGCGGGTGGAAAAATACGTGCCCCCCGCCAAAGGCCAGCGCCATGCGCTCCGCGTGGTCCGCGATATTCTTCACCACGAGCCCGACGAGAGAGGGGGCGATCTATGCTATGCTCTGCAGCATCTTCAAAAGACCTTTCGCCGGCGCGCGGTACTCGTGATCATCTCTGATTTTCTTGATCCCCTCCCCGACTCCGCTCTGCAGCAGGCCAACCGTCGGCACGACGTGGTGGCCATACAGGTCATTGATCCACACGAAGAACAGCTGCCCGCGTTGGGCCGTATGACACTTGAGGACGCAGAGACTGGTGAAGTAGGCGAAATCAATCTACGCAGTGAGGAAGAGCTGGCCGACTTTCACTATCACCGTGCCGCGGCGCAGGAGGAATTGGAAAAACAATTTCGTGGGATGGCCATCGATCATCTCCGCCTGCGTACCGGCGAGCCTTACATGCCCGAGTTGATAAAATTTTTCCGCATTCGTCTGGATCGCCAACAACGTTCATGAACGACACTAACCTCACCGACATCCTTGAGATCAAGCCGCCCATGGAGCTGGAACCCGGTGATGGTTCGGGCTGGGCAATTTGGGTTCTCATCGCACTCTTTCTCGCTGGCGCTGCCCTGCTATTCTGGGCCCTTCGCACGCCTGCAAAACCCGATGGCGACACATCGCCAGATGTGGAGGCCCAACGCAAACTTCGACAATCTTGGGCGCTAATGGGCACACCCGCTTTGTTTGCTGAGGCAGTCGCTGATATTTTACGCGTATACCTCGGTGAACGTTTCAACTTTCACGCGCCCGAGCGCGCCACGGAGGAATTTTTAAAGGAACTTCAGCACATGCCGCAAATGACAAAAACGCAGAAAACTTTGCTTGGACAGTTCCTTTTGTTTTGTGATCTCTCTAAATTTGCGAGGCACGACCCTTCAGAAGACGAATGCCGAAACCTGCACACCATCGCAATGAAGCTGGTGGATGAAACCGCACCCACTCCACTTGAGTCGGGCCCTCACGCATTGGTCCGCCGCAAATGAAGTCATGAACAACTTCACTTTTGCGGATCCCGTTTGGTTATGGCTGCTCCTCCTCTTGCCACTGGCTGGCTGGTTGAAAGGTGCGTCCGGTGCTCCGCCCGCGGTGGTGTATTCCTCCCTGTCACTCGTACGCCGGTTCCAACGCATCGCACCTCAAAAAGCCGGCCGCCTGCTTCTATTACTTCGTTGGTTGGCGCTGGCTATGTGTATTCTTGCCTTATCCCGACCGCAGTGGGGCGAAGGTAAACAACGAATTCGCGCCAGCGGCATCGACATCGTAGTATCCATGGACCTCTCCGACAGCATGCTTGCAGAGGACTTCAAGCGCCTTGGCCGAGATGCCAACCGCCTAGATGTAAGCAAAGATGTGCTGGAAGAATTCATTAAGGGTCGTCCGAGCGATCGCATCGGAATCATCGCATTTTCAGGCAAAGCTTACATCGCGAGCCCGCCAACACTAAACCATTCGTTCCTTTTGGAGAACCTGGATCGCTTCACTACCGACACCGTACCCGAGGAAGGGACCGCCATCGGTTCGGGTATCAGTGCGGCAATCAATCGTCTGCGCGAGATCAAGGATTCCAAAAGCCGTATCGTAATCCTGATGACCGATGGTGAGGAAAACACCGGCAAGATCAAAGGGCATGAAGCCGCCACTGCCGCTGCCGCCATCGGTGTGAAAATCTACACCATCGGCATTGGTAAAGACGGCACGATGCTGTACCTGCCAGGTCCATTTGGAATCAAGCGGCCTGTCCAACTCGTGGGCATTGATGAAGACAGCTTGCGCGAGATCGCCAACAAGACCGGAGGTAAATATTTCCGTGCTGAAAGCACTGCTGATTTGCGCGGAGTGTATAAGGAAATTGATCAACTGGAAAAAACCGAGCGCGAAGAACAGCGTTATCTCCAATACCACGACATGTTCCACGCCTTTCTCACTATCGGCCTTGCACTACTGGCTCTGGACTTGGTCCTGAACTATACTTTGTTAAGGAAGTTGCCATGAACTGGGGCTATCCAGAATATATCTATCTTGGAATCGTTCTTGCGTTGATGATGCTGGGCGGAAGCGTCGCGGCATGGTTTCATCGTGAACGCGTAGTTGGTCTGTTTGTCAGTAAGGAGCGAGTGCGCCAACTTACAACGCTAATGCCCACCTGGGAGTACTGGCTACGAGCCGGTTTGGTCGCTAGTGCTGTGGTATTGATTAGCATTTCACTCGCTTCTCCGCGCTGGGGATATGTGCTGGAAAAATCCAAGGCCAACTCGCTGGATGTAATCATAGCTGTGGACACATCGCGCAGTATGCTGGCGGAAGATCTCGTGCCCAACCGCATGAAACGCACACAGCTGGCTATTCAGGAGTTGTTGAAGCTCGGCGAGGGTGACCGCTTCGGCTTGATTCCGTTTGCCGGCTCCGCCTTTCTGCAATGCCCGCTCACAGTCGATCAGGAGGCGCTGCGCCAGCATGTGAATCTTGTTTCGGTGGATCTCATCCCCAAAGGGGGTACTAAGATTGGTGAGGCGATTGAGGAGGCTGCCAAAGCGTTTGGTGAACAAGAGGAGGAAAGTCACAAGGTGTTGGTGCTCTTTTCCGATGGCGAAGATCACGATGAAGATGCCGTGAAGAAAGCCCGTGAAGCATCTGACCAAGGCCTGCGCATTTTCACCATCGGCGCAGGTACAACGGAAGGCGAAATGGTTCCTGTGGTCACCTGTCGCAGCTGCAAAACTCCAAATGTTCCCGGCCGGAACCAGTGTATCGAGTGCAACGCCTATCTGCCGACGAACAAGGAATATCTACGTGACGGGGAGGGCAACATCGTCCGCAGTCGTTTAAATGAGGAGATGCTGGAGGAAATCGCCGAGGTAACCGGGGGATTTTATATGCAGCTTCAAGGAGCCCGAACAATGGATGTGTTGTACAAAAATGGGCTCGCACCGCTGCCAAAATCAGAGAATAATAGCACCATGGTGCGACGGCAGAAAGAGCGTTATCAATGGCCGCTGGCTGGAGCCATCCTGCTGCTGCTGATCGAGTTGCTATGGCCGGCAGGTCGACGGCGTGTGACCAAGTCGCTGATCGTGCCGGCACTTCTATTTTTTGCCCTTCCCTTGGCTACGCAAGCCGCCAGTCTGGAACATGCCCATAAGAATTATTCAATCGGTGAATTCGCCTTGGCGCAGGTGGAATATGAGGAATTACTCAAACTCAATCCCACCGATACCAAGCTGCATTACAATGCCGGCGCGGCGGCTTACAAGGCCGGCAAACATAACGAGGCCGAAAAACATTTTCGCGCCGCCCTGCGCACAAGCGATCTGGCTCTCCAACAACGCGCCTTTTATAACCTCGGCAACACCCACTTTCGTAAGGGACAAGAGATCGTAAAGCCCGAGGATCAGATTCCAGTTTGGGAGCAAGCTGCAGAAAATTTTATGGCGGCATCACAGTTGAACCCCAATGATAGCGATGCGAAGCGCAACCTGAATTTTGTACGGAATAAAATCACCTTGGCCAAGCGTAAGCTACAGCAGCTTACAGACGAAGTGCCACTTGATGGCGTTACACGGTTTAAGAATCAGGAGAATGCAAAAATTGCACTGCGCATTTTTCCCCCCAAGCGTGAACTGATCCCCGAACGCCCGTACTGGCGGATGTTCACACTGGATGAATATGCCAACGGTGTTGCGAAAGTATCGAATTCACTGCGCCAACAGGCCAGCCGCACGGAAAGCATATTGAGCAGCGGACACGGCGGACGCACCCCGATTGAAGCGGTTCAAACAGGTCAGTGGCGTTTTCGTTTCGAGCCACTCTTCAGCGAGTTTCTGCCGATAAACGGCCCATTTGAAAAAGCGCAGGTGGAAGCCACCCCCTGGCATTATAATAAGGAAGTGTTTCACGGCCGTCTGCCGGAAATACCATCGCACGCGGTGAATTACATCATTACCGATCCGACCGACAGCGCGCGACTCGCCCCGAGCAAGCTTGATGACCCATTGAAACCGGAAAACCTGAATACCTTCTCCATCCGAAAAGATAATATGTACCCCCACACTACACTAGCCCTCACGGTAAGAACCGATGAAGCTGCGAAACTGCTAGAGACAGTTGGCATGATCAGCGATGAGAAAAATCTACCTGTGGATGATTTCAATAAGCGCGCCATTGCTTTCCTTCACCAGAATCATAAATACACACGCCAAACTCGCATCCCGAAGGACGACAAGGAAGATCCCGTCATACGCTGGATGCTTAGCAAACAGCCGGGGCATTGCGAATATTTTGCCTACAGTTATGTGCTGCTGGCCCGCGCGGCAGGGTATCCTGCCCGAATTGTCTGTGGCTTTGCCGGCGGCAAATGGGATAACAAAACACAGAGCTGGATCAATGAGCAGACTGACGCACACGCATGGGCGGAAGTGTTCGAAGGCACTCACTGGATACGCGTGGAAGCCACGCCACCTGAAAATCAGGAAGGACAGGGAGAAGGCCAACAGAATCAGGAAAATCAGCCGAATAATGAAAGTGGGCAGAGTCAGAATGACCCGAATAATCCTGATAATGGAAATAACCCTAAAAATTCCGAGCAAGGCGATCAACCGACAGATGAAGACCGCGATGAAGGCGAATTGCCGGAGGAACTTCTGGAAACCTTGCGCCAAGCCGAGCGCCTGCTTGATGCCTTGAAGACAGATGAAAAACCTCTCAGTGCCATCGAAGCCGAGCGCGGCAAACGCGGTCGGGGCCGAAATCGAGTGAAGAAGAATTGGTAAATGCGTGCTCTCCACTTCATCCTATCCATCACCCTCCCGATCGCCTTGCCCGCGGCCTCCCTTACAGCCGAATTAAAGCCCAATACAGTAAACCGCGGAAACAGCGCCACACTCATGCTACGCTGCGAGGGGGGTGCACCAGCCACGGTGAATCCCATCAACACTCCAAGCAATCTGACGCTGTCGTTTCTATCCAGCGGCTCCGAAATCAATATCATCAATGGTGTCAAGACCACCGCGTCAGTTTTCACATACAAGGTCACCCCAAAGATTGCCGGTCGATTTGCCGTGCCGGCATTCAGGGCCAAGGTGAATGGAAATAATATCGAGAGCGATTCGCTCACGCTCACGGTGCTGGCCGAGGACGGCGACAACTCACCCGACAACTTGCCCAAAGGACCGGCACCGGCAAAACTGATAGTGACCACATCCGTGAAGGAAGTTTACGTGGGTGAAGCATTTCCCGTGTCGATGGAATTATTGGCTTTGGGCTTGCGGCAGTCGCATCTACCCGTGCCGCAACTGCTCTCCGAAGGAATTCGCTTCACTCGTATCCGACCTGAATATCAGCAAACACGTTCACGCGCATCTGGTGGCGGACTCTACAATGTATTTCTCTTCCAAACAGGCGCAGTAGCCATGAAACCTGGCCCAATGAATCTCACTTTTGAAGTGGATGTAAATGTGATGGATTACAGCAGTAATGTCTTTGGCCGTGAACGCAAGCTGCATCTCACCAGTGATCCCATCGCGATCAATGTGTTGCCGCTGCCCAAGAAAGGTCAGCCGAAAAACTTCACTGGCGCGGTTGGAAAATTCAAACTTGCCGTGGAGGCCCATCCGCAAAGCGTTCAAACGGGTGACCCTGTGGAGCTCACCATAAGACTATCTGGCAAGGGATCCATTGAAGACACGCCCGCACCCACGGCAGCCGGATGGGATGGCTTCAAGGTACACCCCGCCACAAGCAAGATTAATTACACCGACACGCGCCATATAAGTTCGCGCAAGGAATTCAAGCAAATGATCATCCCCATGCGCCCAGAGGTCACCCGCGTACCGGCATTAGAATTTAGCTATTTCGATCCAGCCACCCAACAATACGTTTCGTTATCCGCGCGCCCCATCAACCTGCAGGTGAAAGGTACGGCCATCAATCAGACCGGACCGGGCGATCCGCCCAGTATGGTTCTGGAGAATGAACCGAAAAGTGAAACACTGAAACTCGAAACCATACGGGAGGACGCCGGCACCCTCGCCGCCCTTAAGCCTCCGCTACTAACGCAACCATGGTTCCTCGCCATTCCCAGTCTAAGCATATTAGCTTGTCTCATGGCCATTGGCTTCCGGAAACGTAGCGATTATCTCGAGACCCACCCGGATGTGGCAAGACGCCTGCATGTAAGGCACGTAACAAAAAGGATCCTTCGCAAGCTGCGGCAACCGGAAATTCAAGGCAACGCCTCCGAGTTTATTTCCGGAGTTCAATTAATTCTGCGCGAACACATCGGCATGGCTATTGATCAACCAGCTGAAGGCATCACGGCTCAAACAGTGAAGGAAGCCAAACTAGAATTATCAGAACCAGTGCACGCCGCATTGTCCCGCCTGTTTACGCAGGATGATCTGACACGATTTGCCAATGACCATGGCTCCATTGACGGGCCAGCGGCCCTGAAGGATCTCGATCTCGTGTTGCGAGGCCTCAAATGAGAAGTGGACTCGCCATTACTCTAATGTTGGCAGCCTCCGCCCACAGCAAAGCCCAAGAGCCCTCGCCCTTTGAACGTGGTAATGCCGCCTTCCACAGTGGGCAATTCAAGGAGGCGGCAGCAAATTATCAGGCGCAGATAGAAAGTGGTCACGTGTCGGCCACACTTCATTTTAATCTCGCCAATGCCTCCTTTCAGGATGGCCAACTCGGCCGTGCAATCTTCCATTACCGTGAGGCGCAATTGCTCGTGCCTCGAGACAAGGATATCGCGCATAATCTTTCCATTATCCGCAATGAGGTTCACAACGGTACACCTCCCAAGACTGGGGTCTGGCAGCGACTCACTGGTTTCCTGACTCTCAACGAATGGTCGTTGCTAGCTGTTATCCCGTTGACTGCTTGGCTCGCTTGGCTCACAGCGATCAATATCAATCCGACCCATCGCAAAAAAGGCGCAGTCTTTCGTCCGATTCTTGGGGTTGCGGCCATCGTGCTGGTGATCATCACACTGATTGCGTGGCGCATGCAAACCGATCATCTGTGGGCGGTGGTGATTCAGGAAACCACCGCACGCTTTGGCCCGGTCACCGCATCGCCGGATCAGTTCAAGTGGTTTGACGGTGCGGAGCTGGAAATTGAGCGTACACACGGTAACTGGGTGTTGGTCAAGGACGCCACCGGTCGCCAAGGCTGGGTGCCCACCCGCGATGTGTTGCAGCGTGCTCTCCCTCAAAGTTAGCCGGACATTTTCGTTGACCCTCCTCCTCCGCACTCTAGCATTCAGGCAAGCCATGAAATACAATACGAGTTTTCTCTGCTTGGCCACTGCCCTCGTCCTTTCCTCTTCCCTCCTTGCTGATGGCGTCACTCTCTCCCGAGCCAAAGGTAAAATTGATGTGAAGATCGATGGCAAACTTTTTACGAGTTATCATTATGAAGGCGTCCCCAAGCCTGCGTTGTATCCGGTGCGTTGGATTGATGGCACGGGGATGACTCGCCGTTTTCCCATGGAGGAAGCATTACCAGGTGAATCAAACGATCATGCGCATCATCGCAGCGTGTTTTGGGGTCACCGTCATGTTAAAGGTGGTAAAAATGATGGCATACATGATTTTTGGGGGGAAAACTCCAACAGCGGCAAACAGGTCTCCACCGAGGTGAAATGCGGAGAAAATGGAGCTATTCATTCTGCCAATAAGTGGGTGAGTAAAGCGGGTGAAACGATTGCCACAGACAGCAGAGTAATTCGGTTCAGTTCGAGTAAAACTGCCCGAATTATGGATTACACGATGACCATCCATGCCTCCCAAGGCGATATTGTTCTCATGGATGACAAGGACGCAGGTATGGGATTCCGGGTGCCTGATACCATGTGTGTAACCCCGCATGGTACCGCCAAAATTAAAGCAGAGGGCTACATGCTAAATAGTGAAGGAGTCACTGGAGCTGGCTGCTGGGGCAAACGAGCGAAGTGGGTGGATTACTCCGGGCTTGTGGAGGGCAACATTCTAGGAGTAGCCATGTTTGATCACCCGGACAACCCACGTCACCCAACCAGCTGGCACGCACGCTCATATGGCTTATGTGCCGCGAACATTTTCGGTAAACGACACTTTGAAAAACTAGCGGATAAAAACGCCGGCAACTACTCCTTGAAAAAAGGTCAATCATTAACCTTTAAGTACCGGCTCTATTGGCATGCTGGCAAGGGAGACGCAAAAAAGATTGAGGCGCAATACCGTCAATGGATTGCAGACAAGGGCAAATAACATTAACCTACACTCACACTAATTATGAACAAACAAACTCGTCGCAACTTTCTTAAAACCTCCCTCTATACCGGAGCTACGGTTGCATGGACTGCCAAGAGCTGGGCTCAAGTAAAGGGAGCCAATGAAACTCTGCGCTGCGCCACTATAGGCTTCCGTGGCCGGGGCGGTAGTCACATTGGCTCCATTACCGGCATGCAAAAGCGTGAACAGGGTGTGAAACTCACAGCATTGTGCGATGTGGACAAAAAAGTGCTGGATGCCGGTGCTGCCAAGCACAAAGTGAAGGGCTACCAAGACATTCGTAAGATGCTAGAGAAAGAGGAACTTGACGTAGTGACTGTGGCCACCCCCAATCACTGGCACACCTTAGCAGCCATTTGGGCAATCCAAGCTGGGAAAGATGTTTATGTGGAGAAACCGGTAAGCCACAACGTGTGGGAAGGCCGCCAATTGGTAAATGCCGCCCGTAAACACAAGAAGATTGTGCAAACTGGTACGCAGGCTCGCAGCAGTAAATGTATTCAGGATGCCGTCAAGTGGGTACAGGCCGGCAATCTTGGGAAAATCAAGGTTTCACGGGGCCTCTGCTATAAGAGCCGCCCGAGTATTGGCGATATCGACGGCAGCAAGGCTGTGCCAAGCGAAATTGACTACAATCTGTGGCTCGGCCCCGCCCCCAAGAAGCCACTAACACGCAACCGCTTACATTATGACTGGCACTGGATGTGGGATTATGGAAATGGTGATCTGGGCAATCAAGGCATTCACCAAATGGACATTGCCCGGTGGTTCCTTGGCGACATGGAAGTTTCACCCCGCGTATGGAGCATAGGCGGTCGCTTGGGATACGTGGATGACGGTGAAAGCGCCAATACACAGGTGATTTATCATGACTATGAAACGGCTCCCCTCATCTTTGAGGTGCGCGGGCTCGGCGATGTGAAAGGCTCCGGCAAACGCCCGACCTACCGTGGAGGCAGCGTGGCTGTTTTTGTAGAGTGTGAAAAAGGCTGGGCTGCTATCCGTAACTATGGATCGGTGCAGATCTACGACAACGACGACAAGAAGATCAAGGAATTCAAGGGCGGCGGGGACCACTTTGGAAACTTCATTCAGGCAGTCCGCAGCCGCAACCCGAAGGACTTGAACGCTGAGATTCTTGAAGGCCACCTTTCCAGCGCGTTGTGCCATACCGGCAACATCAGTCACCGCGTAGGCAAAGACGCCAGCGTGAAAGACATCCGCGACTTTGCGAAAAAGGATGACCACGCGTTGGAAGCCGTGGATCGGATGATTGACCATCTGGCCGTGAAGAACGAAGTAGATCTCAAGGCCACCCCGCTCACACAGGGACCGGCACTAAAAATGAATACCAAAGACGAAACCATCCTCGGTCATGCAGCTGCGAGCAAACTGCTCACGCGCGAATACCGGAAGCCGTTCGTGGTGCCGGAAATCAAAATCTAATTCCAAACGAAATTAGCTAAAACAAAAAGCGCCGGTATTGACCGGCGCTTTTTAGTATAGTGAATTATATTCGACCCTCGTCGGCGTCGATGAAATCGACGAAGCACTGGATATCATCTCGATCACCCATGCCGGCCTCTTCCTTCCGTTCGGAAAAGCGCTGGCGCAGCTCGAGGTTCGCCTCATCGGCCCCGTAATTGCCCACCGCATCATTGAAAAGACCCTTGCCGGACTCATCGACTTCGACATTCTCCCGTACCCAATCGGACATCTGACCGTCGGTTATCGTCCCTTTTACCACGGCCACAAATTCCTCAGCATTCAATCCGGCCGTCTCCAGCCACTTGGCATCAAAGCCTTTGTGGAGATAGTTGGGCTGATAATCGGCATGTAATTTCCCGGCTTCGGCAAGGCGGATTTTGTCCAGTAAACGCGGTAAATAGATCCATCCGGCCATTTTTTCACGGGGACTTCTGGGATAAATGATGTCACTCACGTATGAATCATTTGCTGTGAACCCAGACCTGTCAATCATGAGAGGTTTTCAGTAAAAAATCGTTATTGACAATTTGTTCACACGAAGGAGAATTTATGCACTACCGACCAACTGTCACTACCCAACCATATTATCCCTATGCCAGAAAAAAACGATAACAAACCAGACGAGTCCAGTTCGAAATCCAGTTCGAAATCCAGTTCGAAATCCAGTTCGAAATCCAGTTCGGATATTCATTTCAAACTCGCTCAAATTGAAGAACTGGAAGGCAAAATTCGACTTTTGCGCTGGGGCCTGTTCGCAGGTGTACTCGCCATCCTGACATTTGGCATCTTCGGTCTTTACAAGGTATCAAAAGAGGCTGCTCAACCGGCAATGGACATCTTCGATGAGGCAAAGGCTATTTACACGGACAATAATGAAACTATACATGATTTAGGAAAAAGTCTAACCGAAGAATTTGAAAGGACGTCGGCTAATATTTCCACTATGGAAAATCTTTATACAGAAATGCAAGACGAAGTCTTTGAGGCATATGATAATTCTCTTAGCATCTATGATCAATATACAGAAATATCAGACGATGGCAACAAGGCCTATGGGACTGTTTCAGGCTTGATGGATCCCAACGGGCCAGCAAGAAAACAACTCAAGAGAGAGCTTCAGGACCTATGGGATGAAGAGATTAAACCGGCCGCAGAAAGCCATGCCAAGTCGGTGTTGATTGATGTACAGGATGAAGCCTTGAAAAAATTTGACGAAATCTCCGCTCACTCTGATGAGTTTTTGTCAATGGCCTATGGAGAATACGACAGGTTAACCAACAACATTCCTGAGACTGTCGCCGACACCCTAGAAGAAACTTTTCAGAAAATGATCATCAAGCGTGAGGCCAAGATGCGCAAAATGTTTCCCGAGCTAACAAAGAAAAAGCAAACGGAAATGATTTCCCGTTTGGGTGATTTTTCAGAGAGGGAATCCGAGAATATTTTCAATGCTCTTTTTGCTGACCACCAACTTGAAATAACGAAATTAAAGAATTCGATGGAGGGGATTTACATCAAGGAAGGCGGATCCAAAGGAAACAAGAAGAGTGGCGTGGAAACCACACTCGCCCTGCTTTCGACCCTTATTGAACTTGCCATGAAGGATTTGGAAACCACGGATGATGGGAAAGGAAAGCCCCAGAAGGATCCAGAAACGAAAGAGAAATCAGCCCCAGAGAACAAGGATGCTGCCAACAAACGGGAAGCAGCCATTGTGGCAAAAAAATTGATGGATGATCTTATCAATTCAAAACAAAAAACTGCGCAAATCAAGGCACACAACACGGCAACGGCACTTACCAAAGCCCAATCAGCAAAAAATAGCGCCGACAGGTCCTTGACCGCGGCAAACGCCGAGATCGCCAAGGCCAAAGCCGCCTATGAAAAAGCTGAAAAGGCCGCCCAAGCCGACGAGAAGCTGGCCAAGAAAGTAGCTTCAAAATCCACAAACAAAAATAGGTAGATTAATCTAAATTTAACAGAGAATTTTGATATGAGTGAAAACAAATTACAAGATGTGAAGGACGCCGAGGGTTACGTTGATCATACCTTAAAGCGCCTGCAGAAATCCTTTCGCCTCACCATCATTGCGACAATAGTGATATTAGCTATTGAGACCATCTATTTTGTTGTGTTAACAGACGCAATCGGCTCCGGGCTTAAAGCAATGTCCGTAGTACATGTGGAGCAATACAAAGACGAAATAGATGAATATCTATTCAACCCCGCAAGAAAGAGTCTCGCAGATATTAAAGACCATTCCGATGATGTCCCGAGGTCACTGGAAATTATGTTTCATCACTTGCCCAAAAAAGCAATAGTCGGCCAATATTCTAATGAGGTAGAAAAAGCGGCGGTATATTTGGGAAAAGGGAATGACTGGCTGGAGATCAAGGAGAACTATTCAACTGTGACAAACAACCTTGAAACAGCAAGAAGAACGCTTAAAGTTTTCAACGAGGAGTCAAAAAATAGCGGAGAGAAATTTGCCCAGGCAAAGGTGTTGATTAACAAAATCAATGAACCCAAAGATATAGAAGGTATTGCAAATTTGATCAGCCAGAAAATTGTAGGTGAGATGGATGCTCAAGGATACATGCTCACAACCAGTGCCACAGATTTCCTAAAGCAAAATATAGATGAACTTCCCGAATGGGTTAAAAAGCAGATTCCTAAGTACGGAGCCCAATTTCGTCATGAGACAGATAGTTGGATCAATTATTATTGCAAGTCAGTCAGCGATGGACTCGGCAGTACCTTTGACACATTCCTCGACGATAACGCTGACAAGATAAAGGAATTCTCGAAAAGAACCGATGATGAGGAAACTTTGGATAAACTAGACGAGGCGATGACAGAAGAGCTTGTTAAGTTTATGGAGACCACTTCGATTGAAAATTATGGTACCCTCAAAAATCAGTCTGACCGATTCCTTAAACGACTTGAGGCCGCCAACAAATTACTCCTTCCTCTCGCCACCAAAAAGACTGGAGATTTGAGCAATCACGAATTACGCCTTCGCGGCGCCATTGCATTATTCATGGTTGAAGTGAAAAAGAGAAATTAATGGCCATATCCATTGACGGCCCCAGAAGGGGCCTTTTTTTGTGCCTTGGTCTCCACACACAGAAAATGATACCTTGCCACTTGTGACCAAAATACCGGAAATATTAGGTATTATTGCGGGGAACCGGTCCCTTCCCCTCGTGCTGGCTAGAGAAGCCCGCGCCGGAGGTGTACAGCACCTGGTGGCCGCTGCCTTTGAAAACGAAACAGATCCCGCCCTGGCCGACCTTGTGGATACTATCGAGTGGCTACGGGTTGGTCAGCTTTCAAAACTCATTGAAATTTTCAAAAATCAGGCCGTCACGCAATGTGTGATGGTCGGGCAAATTGCACCAAAAAATCTTTTTAACCTTCGCCCCGATCTGCGTGCTGTCAAACTGCTTGCCACGCTAAGGAGCAAGAATGCTCATTCTATTTTCGGTGCCATAGCCGGTGAACTGGCAAAGGAGGGCATCACCCTGATTGAGGCAACACCCTGGCTTCAACCGGCCATGCCCAAGGCGGGATTTTGTCTTGGCCCTAGTCCCTCCAAAAATCAGTTGACGGACATGGAATTGGGCCACGGTATTGCCAAGGAAATCAGTCGGCTCGAAATTGGCCAGACCGTGATTGTGAAGAACGGGACCGTACTGGCGGTAGAGGGCTTTGAGGGCACCGACGATTGCCTGAAGCGTGGCGGGCGATTGGCGGGCAAAGACGGCGGAGCAGTTGCGGTAAAAGTGGCCAAAGCCCATCACGATTTGCGCTTCGATATTCCTTGCCTGGGCAGAAGAACTTTGGAAACCTGCGCCTCCGCCGGGATATCGGCAATTGCCTTTGAAACCGGAAGTACATTGTTGCTGGATTCTGAGGATGTGGAATGCCTTGCCGACCGGCACAACATCACAGTCACGGCTATATAAATTTTATCATGCTGAATTCATATGAGCTTCTTGGGTTTATATCCCCGGATCTTAGCAACCGCATTCTTACGGACACTGCCGAAGACAATCGCGAAGTATATGATGCCACTCTGGCTGGCGTAGCCAAGCTGCGCCGAATGCGCCCACAGTTTCTCAAGCGCCAACCAAAGCCCGCGCGCCATAAATTGGTTATTGAATCACTGAAGCGCCCGATGTTTGAAGAAACGGCCACTCAATTGCTGAGTGGCTGGCTCTTACAACACCAAGTAGATATGCTAAAACAGTTTTTGGATGCATTGAAAATAGTTCACGAGGATGGCGTGGTGGAGAATTTACCATCAAAAGTGCCCGATGATTCCCTCAATGCTGCAATTGAGATCCTTCTGTCCTCACATGAACGCGAAATTGTCATTCTATATCTGCACGCATTCCACAGCATGAACAATGAGGGCTGGTCAAACTTGGAGGCGTTACTAGAAAATGACCATCGGGTTCAATTCAGATAAAGGGCTTTTTGTAAAAAAGGGCTTTTCTATGCTCTTTCCTTCGGTAATGTATCGCGCTTCTGTAAACGCAATATACTAACATGGAACCTCAAGGCGACATCGCGCTCATTGGTCTGGCCGTCATGGGCCGAAATCTTATTCTCAACATGAATGACCATGGCTTTACCGTGGTAGCCCACAACCGTACCCTCTCTCGGGTAGATGATTTCATGACAGGCGAAGCCGAAGGGACCAATGTAATTGGTGCACAGTCCATCCCGGAAATGGTCGCTAACCTCAAACATCCACGTCGGGTGATGATGCTTGTGAAAGCCGGCCAACCTGTGGATGAATTCATCGATAAACTCCTGCCACATCTTGCCCCCGGTGATATCATCATCGATGGTGGTAACTCGTTGTATCAAGATACAATCCGCCGGACCAAATATGTGGAATCACGAGGCCTACTCTATATCGGTGCCGGGGTATCTGGAGGAGAAGAAGGCGCGCGAATTGGTCCCTCCATCATGCCCGGCGGTTCCGAAGCTGCTTGGCCGCATGTGAAAGATATTTTTCAAGCCATTTCAGCCAAGGTTGATAATGACGTTCCTTGTTGCGACTGGGTAGGCGCCAATGGTGCCGGCCATTACGTAAAGATGGTGCACAATGGTATCGAATACGGTGATATGCAATTGATTTGCGAAGCCTATAATCTCATGAAAACTGGCCTCGGTCTCACCACCAATGAGATGCACGCTGTTTTCAAGGAATGGAACGAAGGTGAATTGGATTCATACCTTATTGAGATCACCCGCGATATTCTCGCTTTCAAGGATGAGAATGGACATCCTCTTGTTGAAAAGATTCTGGATACAGCCGGGCAAAAAGGTACCGGCAAATGGACAGTCATCGACTCAGCCGAACTTGGCATGCCCATTACGCTGATCGCCGAGGCAGTTTATGCCCGCTGTATTTCCTCCCTGAAGAGTGAGCGCGAAAAAGCGTCCACCAAAATTCGAGGCCCAAAGCCTGCCATAACTCGGGACAAAACTAGGTTCATAGAAGATATTCGGTGCGCCTTATATGCATCCAAAATTGTAAGCTATGCCCAAGGCTTTATGCTTTTGCGTGCGGCAGCAAAAGAATATGGTTGGAAGCTCAATTATGGTAATATTGCACTAATGTGGCGTGGTGGTTGCATCATTCGCAGTGCGTTTTTGGGTAAAATCAATGAAGCCTACAAGAAGCACCCACGCCTTCAAAATCTCATGCTCGACATATTTTTCAAGCGAGGTATTCGCCACAGCCAAAAAGGCTGGCGTAATGTGGTGGCCGTAGCCGCCAAACGCGGTATTCCGGTACCGGCAATCAGCACCGCTTTGGCTTTCTTTGACAGCTACCGAACCGAGCGTTTGCCAGCTAACTTGCTACAGGCCCAGCGCGATTATTTCGGCGCCCACACCTATGAGCGGACTGATAAACCGCGTGGCGAATTTTTCCACACCAACTGGACCGGTCGGGGCGGTGATGTTTCCTCATCCACATATAATGTATGAGCGATGAGTGATCCCGCTCAGGTTCTCCACGATTTTCACCCCACCAGGGAATTTTTTATCGGAATTGATTCCGATGGCTGTGTGTTTGATTCCATGGAGATCAAACATCAGGAGTGCTTCGCCCCAATGTTCATCAAACATTTTGGTCTTCAGGCGGTCAGCAAATACGCCCGCGAGGTTTGGACTTTTGTAAACCTGTATTCCAAGACACGTGGTTGCAACCGATTCCATGCCGTTCTCCGCTCGCTGGATCTCCTGCGCAATCGGAAGGAAGTGCAGGTCCGCGGCGCGAATGTGCCGTCTTTTCCTGCCTTGGAGGAGTGGGTGAAACGCGAAACCAAGCTGGGTAACGCCACACTTGATGCCGAGGTGGTCGGCGGCAATGAAGACCTCGCGCCAATCAAGGCATGGAGTGATGCCGTCAATGCCACAGTAAAAGACATCGTTCATGGCGTGCCCCCATTTCCGCTCGCCCCAGAAACTCTTACCAAGTGTCAAACACAGGCCAATTGCATTGTGATTTCACAAACTCCTGTCGAAGCACTTGAACGTGAATGGGCGGAAAATGATATCCAGAATTTTGTCGATATTATCGCCGGCCAGGAAATGGGCACCAAATCAAACCATTTGGAATTCGCCGCTAAGGGAAACTTCGAGCCGCAAAAAATCCTGATGATTGGCGACGCGCCCGGTGATCAATTAGCCGCGACCGATATTGGCGCGCTCTTTTTTCCGATCAATCCCAGCCAGGAGGAAGCTAGCTGGGAACGTCTGCACAACGAGGGTTTGAATCATTTCTTTGCCGGGACGTTCACTGGTGATTACCAGCAGCAACTGATCCATGAATTTGAAGATTGTCTTCCGGAAAAGCCTGACTGGTAATTATTCGTCCGGCTCATCTTCAGTGGGTTCGCGTTCGCTTAATTTGGTCAATCGCGCCCGCTCAACTTGTCGCCGATACGTCTGCTCCACACGCAACTCGTAGCGACCTAATTCCAGCACATCCCCAACCTTAGCAAACGTGCCTAATCGCTTGGTTATCAGACCACTTACAGTGGTTACACCCATGTCATCACAAGGTTCGCAAGTCATTTCTTCAAATTCATGGAGCGGCATGGTGCCTTCAATCGACCACGTTACCTCATCAATTTTTTCAAAATAAGGTTTCTCATGATCATCGAATTCATCCTGAATTTGTCCGACGAGTTCCTCGAGAATATTCTCAATCGTTATCATACCCACAGTGTCACCATATTCATTCACAACCAGACCAAAATGGAGCTTCTTATTGAGGAAAATTTGAAGTAAGCCCTCTAAACGGGCGGTTTCCGGAACATAAACTATATCACGCGAAAATTTCTTTAAATCCTTTGCCGTCTTGGCACTCCGCCGTTGGGCATACAAATCCTTTATGTGCACCACACCGAGTGTCTCATCAATAGACCCTCCCTCACACAATGGAAACCGAGAATGCCGAGTTTCCTCTGCAAGTTCCAAACATTCCTCAATTTTTGATGTCGTATCAAATCCAATTATTTCACGACGGGGCCGCATCACATCTCGCGCAATGCGATTCTTCAGATCAAAAGCATTAAGAACCAGATCACGACTGAATTCATCTTTTTGAGAACCATCACCCGCAGCACCAATCATCATTCGCAATTCCTCTTCCGAATGCTTGTGTGCATGTTCATCAACTTCTGCCAAACCTACCTGTCGTAAAAGCCATAATGCACAATTATTTAAGAGCCAAATAAATGGGTACATTATCCAATAAAACCAACGCAAGGGATAAGCTATCCACAGACTGGTTGATAGTGAACGCTGAATCGCAAGCCATTTGGGGGCCATCTCACCTACGACAATGTGTAAAACAGTGATTACTCCAAAACCAACTGCGTAAGAAATAGTACGCCTTAAACTACTGCCCTCTTCTATTAATACACTTCCATTGATTGTTAGATCATAAATTGGTCCAAGAAGTTTATCAAAAATTGGATGTCCCACATACCCTAAAGCCAAACTTGCTAATGTAATGCCTAATTGACAAGCACTCAGATATGCATCGAGATTTGACAGGAGATGCCTTGCCATTTTTGCCCTGCGTTGACCTTGGGAAACTAAAGGTTCCAGCTGTGTATCACGCACCTTAACTAGGGCAAATTCAGCTGCGACAAAGAACCCGTTCAAAAAGACCAAAAAGGCAACTGCACAAAGCAAAAGGCTAACAGTAATGACCTCGCCCCATTCCACCTAAACTCGTACCTCTCCAAAGACTATTTTCAAAATGTCTGGTAATGTAACAATCCCAAGTTCTTGTTTCCGTTTATTCAGGATGACCACCGCACGTTGACCGGAGCGCTGCATCAGCTGTAACAGTTTTTGAAGGGGAATATCCTCATCTTGATACAAGGCAGATTCAAGAAAATGGCCGACGGGACGATGCCAATCATCCTCCTGTAAAAAAACCAACCGGCGCAAATT
The DNA here is from genome assembly GCA_965659445.1 of Limisphaerales bacterium. GTDB lineage: Bacteria > Verrucomicrobiota > Verrucomicrobiia > Limisphaerales > UBA1100 > UBA1100. Next base: position 22,591 of record CBFHWX010000009.1, read on the forward strand.
TACCACACCGACAATCCTGTTATGTTCTTCATTATCCAACCAAACTGGAACCCGAATGTATATTTGCGCGGAATGAGCCTGTATTACCTCTTGTACCGACATTTCTATATTTATCTCAGGTAATTTTTCAAATGGAATGGCTAGATCACGAACTGGAATTTTCTGCATATCCAAAACACGATCAATCATTTCCCGTTCATCTTCACTAAGGTTTTGGGAGCTTTCAATCATCATTTGACGCAATTCTTCTCGACTGCCAAACAAGTGATCCTGCAATTCCCGTCCTCCAGTTGTAAAAAGAATCATTCTCGAAACTCCTCTTAGTAAATTAACCAACGGACTGAACACTAGGTTCACAGTTGCAAATAAGTATGAAAGTTGTAAGCACAATTGATCTGAATATTTACGGAATATTATTTTGGGCAACAATTCGCATAATGTGTAAAAGAAAAGTGCGAAAAAAATGAACACAATCCAATAAATAACCGAAATTCCACTCAAATGATTAAGAGTTTTTTCCGGGGAATCAATACCCATAAGTTGCTGCATGAAAAAAAGTGAGGATAGGAACACAAACAAGTTTGCCAGCGTGTTACCCACCAGAATCGTCCAAAGCATGTCTTCCGGTTGATCCATAAAATCCTGAAGACGCTCTGCTTTTGCATTACCCTCACGAGCTTTACGACGCAAACGCAATCGACTTAATTCCGCAAGACCTGCCTCCATTCCAGAAAGGAAAAAAGACAGTCCCAGGCAACCGATATAAGCAATGCAAAGCACAATCCATTGTGTGGCGCTCATCGTGACCTCCCTGTTTTTTGGGCAACAACCTCCAACACACGCCGACCATCCGCTTTCGTAACTTTTATATTCAAACCGCTAAATAATATCTCAGTTCCAACTGGCGGAATCATATCTGATTTAGAGGCCACCAAACCTCCAATTGTGTCAACACCCTGTGTACGTTGTAGTTGTGGATATTCACGTCGAAAATCCTCGAGCCATACATTACCGCTCAGACGCCATATATCATTCTCCTGTTGTTCCAAGAGAAATTGTTCTCCTGTTTCTTCACGGCGGAGTCTGCCGATCACATCAGATAAAATATCTTCAAGAGTCACCAGACCTACCGTACTTCCGAATTCATCTAACACAATAGCCATACCATGACGCTGTCGTTGAAAACTTTTCAGCAACTCGAGCAGATTCATTTCCTCAGGCACGAACGACGGAAAATCGATCACCTCCATGGTATCAATATCTGGATTTGCCAAGAGCTTCGATGCATTGAGAACTCCGACAATACTATCGGATGATTCATCGTGCATGGGGAGTCGTCGATGATGATGTTCGCGTGCGGCAGTTAACATTTCTGACACGGAAAGATTGTGGGGGATACTTGCCATCAACGACCGTGGTCTCATGAGATCGGCCACAGGGCGCCGATCAAGATGCATAATATGTAGTATAATTTCCTTTTCTGACCTGCCCAGTGTCCCAGATTGCCAACCAAGTTCCAGTAATTCGCTGTATTCATCATCGGTCACTGGTGTCAATGGCTTCACCGACTTTGGAATCAGGCGTACCAACTGGTTGTTAATCCCCTGCGCGATGATTCGTACCGGTCGAGTGACTCGTACCATCCACAACATCAAAAATGCCACGCGAGGCGCCCAGGCCTCCGGATGCCTCATTGCCAATGTTTTTGGCATCACTTCACAAAAAAGAAGTAGCCCAACCACCAAAGTAAGTGCGACTAGCAAGAAATCCTTTTGATCGAACTTAAAACTGATGAGCAGTACACTGGCAATAATGGCTGCATGAGCCAAAGTATTGCCAAGCGTGATGGTGGCCAGTAGATCTTGTGGTGTAGATAGGAGCTTACGGATAAAAGCTCCACGTGCTGGATTTTTCACAGTGACCTGTCGTAAACGCCATTTGCCCAAAGTGAGCAAAGCCGTTTCGGCCATCGCAAAGAAAAAGCCGGCACCGGTAAAAAACAGTAATAAGGCCAGTTCAGCGGACCACTGCATGGCTGGAGGGATGATGGCTGAACATCGTCCAGGTGGCGAGTGATTTCGACCAATTGAGCATTAGGTCAGAATAATATTTTGACGCAGAAAAGTAGGGACATCGAGGTCTTTTCCGTCGTGTAAGTTAGGCTCCCCTTTATCAAAACGCCCTTTCGATATGGAAACCAGCGGTAATTGCTGTTGGGAAAAACCAGGATCGGCGGAATCAGAAAGTGGTAATTCGTCGTTCGCTGTACCTTTCAATCGATTAACCTGTAGAACCTTCACTCCCGGGTTATTCGATGCCTCTTTTGATAAAGCCGTGTCAGGATATGGAAACATCACCATGGCACCCACGCAATTGCCCAACGTCTCATCAATATGTACACCTAATGAGAGCTGCGCCACTGGTGCGACTGATTTTATGTGCTCAACAAATTCCTGCACTTCATTCATCGAAAGCGATTCACTACCAACCAGACTGATGACCACGCCTCTTGCTTTTTGAAAACATCTTCTGGCATGCAGAAACGGGTGTTTGATGATGGCGTCCATCAACGCTCGTGGGCGGGCATCACCAGCAACCTCCACAGTAGCCAAAAAACTTTCACCATGTTGACCAGAAATTATATTTCGCACATGAGAAAAATCGATGTTGAGTGTTCCGTCCGATCGCATCAGCCGGCCAAAGCCCATCAGAGATTCGAGCACGTGGTTGTTCGATGCCTCAAAGCATTCAAGCACCGAACAGCCTTCCCCCTGTTTTTCCATAACGCCCTGATTCGACATTCGGACAACAGTATCAGCCACCTGTAAAAGCCGCTGAAGAGATAGGCCTGCTGTTTCTGTTCTTCCTTCCAAATTCAAAGGTTCAATGACCATCGCCATGACCAATGCCCCACATTCTTTAGCAATTTCTGCAACAACGGCCGCACCGCCTCCGCCCATGCCTCCCCCCATCCCCGCAACAATAATCACGAGGTCCGCGCCTCCCAATTTGCCGGCAACACAGTCACGATCAGTGCGAACACTTTCGGCGCCTTCAGCAGCATCACCGCTGCACCCCCAACCGCGCCTAGTTGTTGCGCCCAGTTGCATTTTTTCTGTAATTTGGCAGCGCTGCAACTCTTGACAATCCGTGTCAAGTGAAAGGAACTGCATAGCTGGAAAGCCGACAGCCGCAAGTTTATCCACCAAGCGCAACCCAGCCGCTCCTAGTCCCACGACCTTTACACAAATACTCTGATTTTGAACCGCCATATTATCTACCCACCAGCCAACCGAGCAACCCCCGACTGCTCTTCTTGCGTTGATTTATTTGTTGCATGCCATACTTCACTAATCCGATGGCAGCAGTATACTCAGGTTGGTCTAGAATATTGTTCGGGCCATTTTCACTCAAATCACGCCCAATAATTACATCCGTTTTAAATATTTGCTGGCCCAGCACGTCGATTTGTGGCGTGTGTGCCCCTCCTCCAGTAAGAAGTACACCTCCATGAATACGCTTCAACAGCTCTTCCTTCATAAGTTCACTGCGAATAAGGCGAAATAACTCAGCCAGTCGAGCATTCATGATTTGATGCAAGTGCCCAACCTTCACCGATTTATCATCCAACCCGACGTCACTTGAGAAATTCACCGTACGACCGGCCACATTTGGGTTTATGATGGCGCTGCCATATTCCAGCTTTAATTTTTCCGCTCTCCCATGGGATAACTTGAGACCGACTCCAATGTCATTGGACACATGCTCGCCACCTACCCCCAGCACACCGCTGTGTCGAAGCGATCCATTCAGATATACAGCGTATTCAGTCGTGCCAGCGCCTAGATCGATGAGGATCACGCCTTGTTCCCTCAGTTGCGGTGTTACAGCTGCTAATGCACTAACCCGACCATTGAAGGCAATATCCTCAACCTCGATCCCCAATCCTTTCACTACGCGCACGGGGTTTTGGATACGTGTAGTTTGGCCGCAGACCACATGAACTTCCACCTCCAAGCGTGAAGCGAGTCGGCCCACAGGACTTTCCACGCCTTCCTGGCCATCCACTCCAAAATGTTGACGAATCGTGTGCAGTACATTCTGATCCTCCGAGAGTTGAGGTTGTGCATTATGCACTACTTTCCGGATATCATCTTCATCTATCTCCCGTTCTAAGGAGGCAATCGGGTGTACTCCCCGGTTATTATAACCCTTGATGTGCGCACCCGTGACGCCAAGATAGACGCCGCCTATCTCGATATTCGCACGCTCTTCCGCATCTGCCAACGCCATATGGATAACTTGTTCCGCCAACTCCGTATTGATGATTTCCCCTTTCCTCACCGACCCACGAGAAGGAGCCGTACCAACGCCCAAGAAACTTAAATTGCCATCGTCAGCCACTTCACCCACCACAGCACAAACCTTGCTAGTGCCGATCTCCAATCCCACAATAATTTTACTTTGGCCAAACATTCTGATCACCCGGTGGGCCGGCTAACATTCGCTGGTGCCAGCATCCAGCGTACCGGTAAATTATTTTTGATGGATAAATCTACCGTTGCAATCGCCCGATTGTGTTTACGGCCCAAATCATGAATCTGCCGCCAGCGAGCCAGCTGAGGGTCTAGTCCATGCAGATGTAATCTCACCGTCGCACCTCGCCATGTGATTACCTCCATTGTCTCACGTCCTGATATATTGATGTGCCGCATATGTGCCAATCCCGCCATCGGGGAAAGATCAAAGCGTATGATTAATTGTAGCGCCGCGCGAACTTGAGATGTTTTTATTGAGCGACCTGGCAGCAGGTCGGCCTGATTTACCCCCACCAAAACAGGCAACCAGTTTAGGTTCCGCTTCTCAAGCGATAACTTAGGATCCAAAGGCTCCATCACAAAGCCATGTTGGTCGACCCAAAAGATTTTCCGCTCCAGTTTCCCCTTCACACTCTGTCGGTACAATACCACCTGAGCCACAGGATTGCGTTCTGACACACGAATGCGAAGAGTGTCGGGCAACACTCGATCCACAGCCGCGGATTTGATCAGGGGTACCACTTCCAAGTCGCGTTTCACCCGCATCAGGTCCGTTTGAAAAAGATTAGCACCCTTTTGAATACCGGCCCAACGGTGAATTTGCGCTGGGTTGATCACACCACCAGTTCGGATGTCAATGGTGCGAATGTTAAATTGTTCATTCTGATAGAAGCCTGCTTGCAACAACCTTTCCCCGCCGTGCCACACACCTAAAAAGAGCGCCACCGCCCCGAGTAAAAAACCGGCCGTCTTGGCCACCAAGCGCACTCTCTGTTGCCTAGCTTTTTGAAGCGGTAACTTCACGTTTATTAGCGTGTGTTTACGGCTGCGTCGATTGCGTTTTCGCTTTCTTCCCCACATAACTAGTTGCGCTGTAAGGCCAGTTCAATCATTCGCTGGCAGAGTTTGCTGAATTCCAAGCCCACAGCCGCAGCGGCCATGGGCAAGAGACTGGTTTCCGTTAAACCGGGCAGTGTGTTCACTTCTAAAACATGCGGCTTCAACCCGACATTGAGCATCATGTCCACTCGGCCAAAGTCCCGACCTTCCACCGCATCAAACGCCTTCAAGGCAAGTTGCCCGATGGCTTTGGCCCGTTCGTCCGGTAGATCAGCCGGACAAAAATATTCCGTAGCCCCAACAGTATATTTGTTCTGGTAATCATAGACTCCAGCTTTGGGGCTCACCTCCACAATCGGCAACGGTTCATCGGCCAAAATACCCACAGTAATTTCACGGCCAATGATTCGTTCCTCGCACAGAATCCGATCGTCATGCTCGCAAACTGCGGCAAAGGCGGCGTCCCATTGCCCAACTTCATCCACCAGTTGCAACCCGACGCTGGAGCCCTGCCGGGCCGGCTTTAGCACCCAAGGCGCAGGCAATTCGGTTGGAGCCGGTTCGCTGATATCATTCAACATTAGCCATCTCGGCGTGGGGATATCGTATTTCTCAAAAGCTTGTTTGGTGAGTTCCTTGTTGAAAGCGATGCGACTTCCTTGAATACCTGTGCCGGTGTACGGAACGCCTTCCTGTTCCAAGCGTTCCTGCACCTGACCGTCCTCACCATATTCTCCATGCAAAGCCAAGAACACAACTTCCGTTTCGGAACCGAGTTGCCAACCCGGTTCTTGCGGATCCACCACGTGGACATGGTGCCCCAAATTTTCCAGAGCTCGAATCACGGCTTTTCCTGAGCACAGTGACACTTCCCGTTCCTCGCCCATTCCTCCGAGCAGGACAGTAATATGATACTGATCTTCCAAACCTCCTTGGAAGAATTGTACATAATTCATCCCATCAAACAATCCTGTTCTTAGAGAATTTAGGCCCAAGATGGCCTATTCGCCGACAATCTGGACCTCGGGAGTCAGATCGATGCCATGTGCTGCACGCACTTGTTCACGCACTTGATTGAGAAGCTCAATCACATCGGTTGCAGAAGCCGTCCCGTCATTCACAATAAAGTTGCCGTGCTCCTTTGAAACGCTTGCACCACCCACACGCATATCCTTTAGCCCACACTCGTCAACCAGTTTGCCAGCAAAGTTTTGTTCTGGATTTTTAAACATACACCCGGCACTACTTGCACTCGGCTGACTCGTGGTGCGGCGTTTCCTAAATTCCTCCATGTTTGTCCGAACTGTCTTTGGATCCGCCGGTTCACCTCGTAGCACCGCCCCCAGCGCGATGTTTTCACTTAACATCGTGCAATCTCGATACACCGCCCCCATCTCCTTAGACCGCCATTCCTCAATCTGTCCATCACGCGTCATAAAACGCACGCGGTCAACTACATCAAAAGTGGCCGAACCCATCGCACCGGCATTCATTCGCAACGCGCCCCCCAGGCACCCCGGGATGCCTTCCATAAATTCCAAGCCTGCCAGCCCGGCATCACGAGCGGTATTGGCAATGTGTTTTAGCCGCGACCCGGCCCCACAATGTAGCTCCTCCCCGCGCACCTCAATACGCGCCATCGCATCATTTTTCAAAATGATCACAACACCTCGGATACCGCCATCACGAATCACGAGGTTGGATCCTCGGCCCAGCATGAAAATCGGGATATTGTTCGTTGAACAATATCTCAGTACCTGTGACAAGTCTGACTCACAAGCCGGCTCGACTAGGATATCAGCAGGACCTCCTACTCGCAGAGTGGTGCGCGGTGCCAGATGTTCATTTTCAAAAACACGACTACTCTCGCTAAGCATCTCTCTAAACGCCTTGGTATGTGAGCTGGCGTTCATCCGCAAATCCGACGCAACTTGATGCGCAACACTTGTGATATCTCCCGCACCCAAAAAGACTACCACGTCACCCGGGCGCATGGCCATGTGTACTTTCTTGCGTAACACATCCAGAGTGGCCACATAATCCGCAGGCTGTCCGGCCTCCGCAATTGCTGCCGCCAATCGCTGACCGGTCACATCCGCAATGGGCGCTTCGTTGGCCGCATACACTTCCGTCACCCACAGAAGGTCCGCCTCTTCAAAACAACTGCAAAACTCACTGAGTAAATATTGCGTGCGCGAGTAACGATGTGGTTGGAACGCCACAACCAACCGGCCACCGCATTCTTCCTTGATCGCCCGCAGCGTCGCCCGGATCTCCTTCGGATGATGCGCGTAATCGTCAAAGACTCGATAGTGTTCATCAGAAAACAACTCTTGTTGCCGGCGGTTGGCCCCGCGATAAGTGATCAAAGCTCGCGCGATTTCATCCGCCTGAAATCCGTTTCGATGGAGAAACGCCACAACCGCCACCGCATTGGAGATATTTTTTTCGCCAAATAAACGGATATGGAATTCGCCCAGCCGCGTTTCATGATTCCAAACCACAAAGCCATTACCCGGCTGAATCTCCACGCGATAATCCGCCGTGAGGTTAAACCCGTACGAGATCGCGTTGTCACGACTACCGTATAACTCCGTCAATCTTGGATCATCCCCACAGTAAATAATTGTGCCGGTGGTTTGCTCGGCAAACTTGATGAATTCTTCGCACACAGCCTCGAAGTTAGCGTAATAATCAAGATGGTCTTCATCAATATTCAGCACAATAGTCTGCTCCGCATGAAACTCACGCAGCGTGCCATCGCTCTCATCCGTTTCCACCACAAAAAATCTTTCTTCGGAATCTGCCATACGGGCATGGCGGCCCAATTGCGGAACGATGGCGCCAATGGCAAAACCGGGAGAAGCCCCGAGTGCATCTAGAGTCTGAGCCAGCAAAGCCGTGGTTGTTGTTTTGCCATGCATTCCAGCAACGCACACTCCGCGCCTGCATTTGATCAAAGCAGCCAACAAAACAGCCCGTTGAACGATTGGGATATTCTGTTTTTCAGCCATCTCCATTTCTGGATTATCCATTCGAATAGCGGAGCTATAAACAATCAACGTCGGCTTAACAGACTGCAATTGATCCGGCACATGCCCCTCAAACGCCTGAGCACCTCGAGCACAAAGTTGGCGAATTACTGAAGTCTTCTGCAAATCCGATCCATAAACGCTGAAGCCAAAATCCAACAGCAGATGCGCCAATCCGCTCATCCCGCATCCGCCAATACCCACAAGATACACCGACGCACTTTCCGGCGCATTGGCCAACCAGTCCTCGGTTTCTTCACCGTTCAATCGAAACATGAGAGAGGCATGATGATCGAGTTCAGGTTCAACTGTCGATGGCACCTTTTTCACAAGCCTTAAGAATTCGCGCGGCAATAAATTTCGCAGCCTCCGGTCGATCCAGCAATTTCATTGCGTTGGACATTTGCATTAACTTTTCTTTATCCGAAATCAAGCCGACCACCTCTTCGGCAAATGCAGCGCTCTTGGTTCCCGTTTCTTCAAACATGATCGCCCCACCATTTTTCACCGCCGCGAGGGCATTAACTCGTTGATGGTCATTAGCAGCCGTGGGCAGTGGCACCAATATCGCTGGAACCTTTGCGGCCGCCAGTTCTGCCAACGACGATGCACCCGATCTGCAGATTGCCAAATCCGCCGCCCCCAATGCCGACGGCATATCATCAATAAAATCGTGTACCACAGCGTGGGAATTTGTTTTATCATAAGCCTTTTTAACATCAGCCAGGTCTTGTGTTCCGCAGAGATGCAACCACTGCGCATCCCCCAAATGCTCAGTTAATCGAGGCAAGGCACCCGCAACCATCCGGTTCACCCCCCGCGCGCCTTGACTGCCTCCAGTAACAAGAATCAATGGTTTGGCAGCATTAAATCCCATCTGCCTACAGCACTTCTCCCGATCTTGATTACGAAATTCTGATCGAACGGGAGTTCCACTGTCAGTGATTATCTTTTTTCCAAAACGCTCACGGGTCGACTTAAAGCCAATAAAAATTTCATCAACGTAGTGCGATAGTAGACGATTGGCACGTCCTGGAACAACATTGGATTCATGCAAGAATGTAGCAACTTCCATTTGGCGACCCACACGGATGGGCGCGGCGGCGGTGAACCCGCCCATTGCCAGAACAGCATTGGGCGGATCATACGCAAAGTGTTCACGAACCCTGTGAATAGCCGATCGTAATCCCAGAACAAACCGGATTGGACGCTTCATGTTAAATCCAACGGCCGGGATTTCCAAATGAGAAATTTCTGGAACTGTTGAAACTGCTTGGCGGTCTATTTTTTTTTCCGAAATCAAAAGCGTCGGGCGAGCATCGGCATGAATTAATTCTCGCGCCACAGCAACAGCGGGGAAAAAATGCCCACCAGTGCCACCACATGCAATGGCCACGTGGATTTGGGCAGTGTCAGACATCAGGAAGAATCCGGTAACAGCTCTGGCTGTGAGGGCGGACCACTGGAGAAACCCGAATCATCTGGTTCTTCAATCATATCATGGGAACCCAACTCCACCAGATTGGCTTTCGAGTAACTTGCTATACTAAGTAGAATTCCGACGCTACCAAGCATAATCACCAAGCTGGAACCTCCGTAGCTGATAAATGGCAAAGCCAAACCTTTGTTGGGTAAAGCACTGGTCACTACCCCTATATTAATGAATGCCTGAAGGCCAATCAGAAAAGTGATGCCCGTTCCGAGGATCATACCAAACCGATCGCGAGCATTCCAGGCGATGTACAGCCCGCATACCACTATGGTCATGAACGCCATGACAACGGCGACAGTTGCCACGACTCCTAATTCTTCGCCGATTACAGAAAAAATAAAATCCGAATGATGTAATGGCACAAAGCCAAGTTTTTGCCGGCCATTGCCCAATCCCAAGCCTGATGTACCTCCTGCTCCAAGTGCCAACATGGCCTGATACGCTTGAAAACCAGTGCCTTCCCTATATTGCTCGGGATTTAAAAAGGCCATAATGCGCTTCATTCGAACAGGATCATTCATGATAGCAATTGAAACGGCCGCCAGACCGACTCCCATGGGAGGAAAGATATATTTCCAACTGGTACCAGCCACAAAAAATAGAATGCAACACACCGAAGCTAGCAACATTGTCGTACCGAAATCCGGTCCCATGAATATTAACCCTAACGTTATTGCAATCACTACACCCGGAATGAAAAGTCCATACTTAAACTCATGCATGCGTTTTGCTTGTAAATCTCCCCATGTAGCAATGGCAATTAGCAAAGTTATCTTTGCCAATTCTGATGGTTGAAAATACATGGGGCCAAGATCAAACCAACGGCGGGCACCGTTTTTAATGATTCCGATCCCGGGGACAAGTACCAGAATCAAAAGAACCAAGGTGATGCCGAAAAGCGGCCATGCGAATTTTTTTAGCCACCGATAATCAATGGCGGCGGCACAGAAACACACGAAAATGCCAATCCCGCCCCATTGCAGTTGCTTGGTTAGGTAACGCGCATCAGTTTGCGCCATCCCGGCGCTGTAGAGCATCACGATACCCAGCGCCAAAAGGCCCGCAACGCAAAAGGCCAAGGTGGTGGTGGCGTATCGCATGGCGGAACGGAAAACCGCGGCAACTTACCACGGTTTCCCAAGCAGTCTGATTTTTACCGGTTTGCCGCAGGTAGTAAGGGTAAGCCGGTGATTGGATCAACGGGCGGACTAGTGGTGGCATCCGGCAACACCGACAAGCTGGGCACCACTGCTGGTGGCGAGACCGTCGCACCAGTGGGCATCTTCAACTGTTGGCCAATTTTCATCCGAGTAGGGACAATGTTTGGATTTGCAGATTTTAAATCATTCAGTTTAACTTTGTGTCGCTGTGCAATGTGACCCAGCGTGTCGCCTGATTTCACGGTGTAGGTGCTTCCGTCGTTCACCACGGTAGGTGCCGGCAATGGATCGGCAACTGGCTTGGCCGGAATTGTAATTTTCTGGCCAATTTTCATTCGCGTCGGGATGACAGTTGGATTAGCTCCTTCGATAGATTTGGCACTCACGTCATACTTTTTGCCAATGGTCCAAAAGTTCTCTCCACTGGCAACGATGTGTTCCGTGCTGGTCGCGGCAATCAAGGGCGGAGCAGTTGGAACCGATGGCAAACCAAGCGAGTTGCTCGGGAGTACCGGGGCAGGTGCCGCAGGATGAGTTGGCTCGACAGTGGCCGGCAAAGGTGGCAACCCAGAACTTTCGGGCAATCCCGGTAATGACGGCACCGTTAGCGAAGGAGGTTGAGGCAACGGGGTGGGCTCAGGTTGTTGAGATGTAGCCTGCACCATTTTTCCCCCATCGGCTTTCCGGGCACCTTCATTTGATTCCTCTTCTTTTTGTTTGCACGCGTTAAAAAGTATGCCTGTGAACAGTGCAATGTGCAGCAGCACAACAACAATGACAGCCATACGCATGTTTAATCGACCACGTTTAGCTCCTTCGAAATTCATTCCCGTCGGAATGATTGGATTGGTTCCCTTCATAATTCTACCTCTCAACTTGGTTTTGGAACCCCTTCGGGTTTTCCTCCTTTACGTTTCACCAAAGCGGTGACACGAGTTAATAGCAGCGGGGCAGAATTACGTAAATCTCTTTGTGCAAAACTTGCGAACAGCGTGTGAACAGTCACTCGCGGTTGCTTTGAGTTTCCCCCGAGCGTTTTCAGCGATTAATCGCTTTGACCTCTAGTGGCAAGCCATTCCGCAACTGCGCTGCGGAACGATTCACCCCGGTGCTGGTAGCTGCCAAACATATCAAAACTGGCACAAGCCGGCGACAGCAACACGACATCTCCGGGGACTGCATTCCTCCCTGCTTCAACCACAGCTTCTACCAAATTATCCACAATATTGCAAGGCGCAAAAAGACTCCAGGCTGCCCTCAGGGGTTCGCTTGCCTCTCCCATTAAATAAGCTCCTTTCACCCGCTGGCTGACATCTGACCCGGCCGCGTGAAAATCCAGCTTCTTATCCTGCCCTCCGGCAATGAGCCAGATATTCCTAGGCTCACCGGTATTCGGCATAGTCCTTAATGCACTGCAAAGCGCATGGACATTTGTGGCCTTGGAATCGTTGAAATATTTCACCCCATCTTTCTCGGCAATCAATTCGCACCGATGCGGTCCAGACTTGAAATCACACATCGAGGGTATCATTTCCTCGAGGGATAACTTCATTGCGCGCCCCACCAGAATTGCGGCAAGAAGATTTTCAGCGTTGTGGCGTCCATCCAATTCACACTTTTCAAGATCCAAAATCGGGCCGGGCCAATCCGCCAGCCGACTGATCATTAGGCTGCGGTTGAGATATAAATCCGCCGCCTCATCGGTGGCACTGAAGGTTATGACCTTGGATGAAATCTTTATACCCAGACGCTGCAACTCCTGCCAAGCATCCCACTGAATAATCGCACGATCGAATGGTTCCTGATTTTCGAATATACGCGCCTTGGCCCGGATATAGTTTTCCATGCAGCCATGCCGATCCAAGTGATCCGGGGCAAGGTTCAGCAAAACCGCGATATTAGGCCGAAACGAATCAATGGTTTGCAATTGAAATGAACTAACCTCCAAAGTCACCACATCCAATTCACCTGTTCGGTCGGCCACCGCACAGAGGGGCATACCAATATTTCCCGCCGCCATGGTGCGACTCTGATTTTGAGTGAGCATGGTAGAAACCAATTCGGTCGTCGTGGTCTTGCCGTTGGTGCCCGTGATGGCGATGGCAAGGCAATTTGATTCACGCCAGCCCAGTTCCAACTCACTCCAAATCGGGACACCATGTTTTTGCAGGCTCACTATTAGAGGCTGGTCCAGTGGCACTCCTGGGCTCACAACAGCCAATTCAAAAACATCAGACAAAACACTATTGTTACCCAAACGACACTCAATCCCCCGTTCGCTCATCGTCGTAGCATACTCTATAAGCTCGTCCGATTCCGCGCTGTCCACCGGCGTTACATTCACTCCCTTGGTAAGTAGTAAGTCAATCGCCGCTCGACCACTTGTACCCAAGCCAATTACACAAACCCGTTTACTCGACAAATCTTCCATGGCTTAGCGCAATTTTAAGGTCGCCAACGCAAAAACCGCAAACAAGATGCCAAGGATATAAAAACGCATGACCACTTGATTTTCATGCCAACCTTTCTTTTGAAAATGATGGTGAATCGGCGCCATTAAAAAGAGGCGGCGACCTTCGCCAGTGCGGTACCGTGTCCATTTGAACCAACCTCGTTGCAGAATGACGGAAAGGGCCTCCAACACAAAGATTCCACCAGCGATTACCAGCACAAAGGGTTGATGGATGAGCACGGCCATGATGCCCAGCGAACCCCCTAACGCTAACGAGCCAGTGTCGCCCATAAACACATTAGCCGGATGGCAATTGAACCACAGGAAGCCAAGGCCCGCACCAATCATCGCCGCACAGACCACCGAGAGTTCGGCCGCACCAATTACATGTGGCACCAGAAGTTCCCTCGAAATTTCAGCATGTCCGGCGATAAAGGTGAAAATATAAAAGACAAACGAGACAATCAATGTGCAGCCTATGGCTAAGCCGTCAAGGCCGTCAGTCAAGTTCACTGCGTTTGAACTGCCAACAATGGCCAAAATGGTAACGGCCATGCCCACCAAAGCGGCAATTGACAGGACCGCTTTGTCCGTAGGCGAAGAAAGCACGGGCTCTTTCAGGAAAGGCACCATCACATCGGTGATTAACTCGCGCGTGGAATCTAACCGCCACAAGTAAACTGCAATGAATCCGGCGAGAAATATCTGTACCGCGAGTTTTACTTTCTCCGACAGTCCACTGCTGTTCTGCAGTGCCACCTTGGAGTAGTCGTCGTAAAAACCCAGCAGACATAACACAAGCATCGATAATAACGTGAGCGTAACCATTGGATTCCACTGCGCCCACAACAAAGCCGACAGATCGATAGACCCCACAATCAACAAGCCGCCCATTATAGGAACGTTACGTTTACTGATACCGTCGCTCATACCACCCTGCTCACGTGCCTTGTCTTCATACTCCTGCCGAGCAAGATATTTCAGCCAGCGAATAACTCGAGGACCCAACCACCAGCAAATGAATAATGCCGTCACTGCGGCGCCAGCACTACGGAAGGTGGAGTATTGAAAGACATTCAAGGGCGACAGCAAATCCGCCCACTGGCCATACCCTTCTTGGTCTAACCATGCCGGCAATCGACTCAAATAATAAAACATCCTCCCTGCCCGCCGTGGCGGTGATTAAAATAAACCCTCAATCTGCTCCAATCGAGCAACGCGTGAAGCTTTCAAAAGCACCACATCGCCGGGCTGAAGCCACTCGCGTAATAGCCCCCCTGCTTCCTTGGCCTCAACAACAGCGGCGACTCGAGCCAAGCCTGCTTCACGCGCGGCCTCCGCGGTTACCTCTGCATATTGACCCACGGCAATCAAACCCGAAGCCATTTTAGCCACTGCCTGTCCCATTTTCTGATGTGCCGCTGGTGCGTGATCGCCCAATTCTGCCATTTCTCCCAGCACCACATAACGTCTTCCAGCAATTTGCAAACTAGACAACGTGGCCAATGCCGCCAGTGTCGAATCGGCATTGGCGTTGTAGGCATCATTCAGCCACCGCACACCTCCGCGCTCGCTCAACTGCAATCGCATACGAGGTACTGGGGTTGCGGCCAAACCGCACGCCATCTGATCGCGGCCCATTCCCAACTCGCACCCAGCCGCCAAGGCCAACGCCGCATTGCCGGCCTGATGCTTGCCCAACAATGGCGTCCGGTAATCACCGCTTATAACCTTGATGGGCGAGCGCAATGCAAACCGCGTACCACTCCCAGTCACACGCACATTTTTAACATGCCAATCATTTGCCGCGTCAAAACCGACAGTAACGACCGATGCCTGACTACGTTCAATCAATGGCTTAACCCAATCTCCATCACCATACAGAAAAAGTTTTCCACTGACAGGCAACAACTCAGCGAGCATACCTTCCTCTTGGGCCACTCCCTCTAGATTGCCGAAGTGCTCAAGGTGCTCATGACCAATGCCTGTTAGCAAACCGTATTGAGGTCCCGCCATAGTTATCAACGGTGCCAACTCACCCGAATGATTAGTGCCCAATTCCACCACGGCAACCTGATGATGAGGCTCCATCCGCAGAAGTGTTGCAGGCACACCAATGGCGTTATTGAAACTGGCTTCACTATGGAGTGTATCGAATTGAGTACGGAGAATGGACGCCAGCATATCCTTGGTGGAGGTCTTGCCGTTCGATCCGGCAATGGCAATGACTGGCAAATCAAACTCGTCTCGGTGTGCCGCGCCCAGCTGGCCCAAGGCTTGGCATCCATCCGAGACTATTAAACAGGGCCTCAAATCTTCAACCGGCTCATCCAGAATCACAGCCGAAGCTCCTTTTTTTAATGCATGTTCAGCGAATTGGTTGCCGTTGAAATTTTCGCCGCGCAAAGCAACGAAGAGATCACCCGGTTGGATCAGTCGAGAATCGGTGCACACACGCTGAAAAGTGGCTTTTGGATCTAAACCATGCAGTTCCCCGCCACAGGTATCGAACACAAACTGTAGCGTTCTCTCCATCAATGTGCCGCTCCTAACGCACTCAACACAGTGCGCGCCATTTCCCGATCATCAAACGGCATCACCACTCCCTCAATTTCCTGATAAGTCTCATGTCCTTTTCCGGCGATCAAAACGGTGTCACCCGGTTTCGCTGCCCGCAGAATTTCATCAATGGCTCGCTCCCGATCCGGTTCCATTCGCCATCCGGATTCCGACACGCTGGCGCAACCCTCGGCAATTTGTCCCGCAATCAACTCTGGTTCTTCATCTCGCGGATTATCCGTAGTGATATAACTATTGTCGGCTAATTTCGCTGCCGCCACGCCCATCTTGAAGCGCTTCCCAGAATCGCGGTTTCCACCACAACCAAATAGAACATGCAATCGGCCGGGCGTTATTTCCCGCAATGTAACGAGCACTTGCCGCAGTGCATCATCAGTATGAGCATAGTCGACATACACCGCAAATGGCTGGCCACAGTGAATGGGCTCTAGACGACCGGGAACAGGCTCAGCTATAGCCAGTGCCTGAGCACATTCATCGACCGATATGCCGATCCCTCTCGCCAAACCGATTGCAGCAGCCGCATTGGCAACATTGTGGCGGCCGATCAACGGCATGCTGTAATCATTGCCGGCAATTTGGAAACAGGTCGTCCGTTGTCCCAATGACACATTGGTTATTCGAAACGTCGCCTTCTTTGCTTCACCAAATGTCCGCGCATCGAACTCGCGCACCAACCGTTTGCCGAATGGATCATCCACATTCACAATCTGGTCGGCCTGCTCCGTTTTCATTTCAAAAAGGCGCCGTTTCATTGCGAAGTAATTCTCCATATTACCATGATAATCGAGATGATCCCGGGTTAAATTGGTAAAAGCTGTTGCGGAAAATTTTAGTCCTGCCACTCGGTGTTGCTTCAGGGCATGCGAGCTAACCTCCATCACGCAAAACTCGCACCCACTTTGGACCATACTGGTTAAATATTGATGCAGTTCTAAAGATTCCGGTGTAGTACGTGCCGCAGGAATAATCCGATCCCCCAGATCATACTCCACTGTTCCAATCAATCCGCAACGCCGATTGGCAATCTGCAATAAATGACGAAGCATGAACGCCACTGAGGTTTTCCCATTAGTACCGGTGATGCCAATCAAATTCAGCGACCGTGCCGGTTGACCGTAGAAAGTTGCGGCCAATACTGCCAGTGCCAGACGAGAGTTCGAAACCTGTACTACGGCTATTTCTCTTGGCACCGTAACCTGTTGTTCGGTAATGACCAATGCCGCCCCACGTTGCGCGGCATCCTGAACATGATCGTGGCCATCTGTTAGGGTCCCCTTTAGCGCGACGAATACCGATCCAAGCGTGACCCTTCGCGAATCATAAGCGATTGAGCCACAGGGGAAATCAAGCTCGCCCTGCAAATGTTGATGAGGCAACCCAGCCAGTAATTCCTCACCGGTCATTAACTATTGCCCCTTCCGCCTGGACTCCAATGGTCATTGCTCAACCAGATCTGGCTTAATACCAAAGTAGCTGGCAGTGCGCTCAGCAATAGTCTTGAATATCGGCGCAGCTGTAAGACCACCGTAGTAATCGCCTGTAGGTTCATCAAGCCCCACAAATATACACAAGGCCGGCTTATCAGCAGGAAAAAATCCAACAAATGACGAATAAAATTTTCCGGGAATATATCCGCCTCTACCCGGTTTTTGGGCGGTTCCAGTTTTTCCTGCAACGCTGTAATACTCTAATTTCGCGCGACGTGCCGTACCACCCTCACCCACAACCGTCTTCAGTGCTTCAGTAACCTTACGGGCAGTGTCTGGACTTACGACTTGGCGAATTGACTCGGGATGGTAATTAACCACCACGCGATCTTTTTGATCGCGCAATGAATCCAGCAACATCGGCCGCATGAGCTTGCCTTTATTAGCCACTGCGCTCAACATCATTACCATCTGCATCGGGGTCACCGCCACCTCATGCCCCATCGGCACGCGAGTGATGGAGAGTTTGTTCCAATTGTTCAACGGATGAACCGTACCTCGAACCTCCCCTGGTAGACTAACGCGTGTCCGATCACCAAAGCCAAACTCCTTTACATAATGATGTAACCGGGCACTTTTCATTCGGATTGCGATTTTGGCGACACCAATATTCGAAGACTTTGTGATGATTTTCTTGACCGACAAATTTCCGTAGGGGTGATGATCACGCAAACGCCGACCACCAAATGAAAAGGAACCTGTCTCACAATAAAAAATATCTTCCAATGTTACACGCCCATCCTGCAGGGCCCCTGCTACGGTCACGATCTTAAAAGTAGAACCCGGCTCCATGGTATCGGTAACCGCCCGATTACGGCGGTCAGCTGAACCGAATTCGCCTGGATGATTAGAATCAAAATTTGGCCAATTCGCCAATGAAACAATAGCTCCTGTTTGTGGTCTCACAACAATCACAGTGATTCCTGCCGGCTTGTGTTTCTCTACCGCCTTTATGATCTCTGCCTCCACGAAGGATTGCACTCCAATATCCAACGTAAGCATAACATTCATGCCGTTACGAGGCGGGACATTCTGACCACGCCACCCTACTATCTCGCGATGCCTCGAATCAATTACTGTCTCCAGCCAACCTGACGTACCTGTTAACTTGGAATCTAACAAATATTCTATGCCTTCCTTTCCCTTATGATCCGAACCGCCTACAAAACCCAGTACATGAGAGGCAAGATATTTGCCCGGATATACACGCTGTTGATCTTCATTTTTTTCCGCGAAAACACCTTTACGTACTCCGCGTAAAAAAAGCTTTTCCCTGCGCGATAATTTTTTCCCCTCCGAATTTAAATCCATATTATTTAAAGCTTTCCGTATCTTCTCCCACTTCTCACGGGGTACTTTTCGTTTTAACACCACATATTTGTTTGTCCGCATTTGACCCTGGTCATCTTCAAATATTTTCAGCGCCAATTTTTCCTGTAGAACGGCCTCATTCATTTCCAACAAAGGAGCAAGGGTATGTGCAATTTGAGGTTGAAATGAACCAATCACACTAGGATCGGCACATACTGTTTTCACAAAAAGACTGGTAGCCATTAGATTACCCCGGCTATCGAGGATATCCCCTCTTTGAGATTGAAGCACAACGGTACGGATGTGATTGCCTCGGGCCGAATCCCGGAGTTGATCATGTCGTATGACTTGCACATCAATTAATCGATATCCCAACAAGGTGAATGAGAACAACATGATTGAAGCAAAAAAAATCAGCCATCGTTTGGCTGAATGCCTCATAACAGACTCATCAATATTTTCCATATTCCTATCTTTTCACTTTATTTAAAGTATGATCATGGTTAATTCGAACTCCGGAATTCAACATTAGGCATAATCGAATAAATCCAAAAATCATCCAACCTCATATCACTATTGTAACAGGAGAAACAGATCCACAACCTCTTCAGTCAAAAATTTATTTATGGACATTCGTTTGAACGAACGCTCTCGTTTCACTTGCCGAAACCAACTTTGAGGGCACTCCTCTAGGGTGCTCAATAAGCACTATGATCTGCTTCGGGTGAGGCACTTCCAGATCCAGATTCAACTTACGCAGACGCTCATCCAATTGATGTGGAGACATTAAAAATGCCAACCTGTCTCCCCCATCTTTATTTTCCCGCCGTAATTTTTCCAACTTAATCTCGTTCTCCTTGATTTGCCCACCCAAGATATTAATCTGCTGTTTCTGCCACACATACCCCAAACCGAGACTACATGTGACTAAGCAAATTAAAACCGCCTTAATTGCTGACCCAAAACGAACTGCAGATTTGCTAGTTTTGCGATTCATTACATCCTTAAATCAATTAGTCGGCACAACTCGTATAAACCGTTGACCACTCTTTGCGTCCACGGCCATAGCCATCGGGTTGCCAGTGCCTCGCTGTACTCGTCCGTAATTTTTCCAACTTGTCCTGTCCGAAGATGTTTGCACCACGTATCGCCTACCCACCTGCGAATTAAATCGAACACTCATTCCTTCACCTGATTGATCCAAAGTAGCTGGCACAGGAATATTCCGTATGGCATTTGCATGATTTGCCCTCTCCCTAGCCCCATTCCGAATGGCTTCTGCACGCTTAGATGCCATCGATCCGCCTGCTGGTACTCGACGGCCGACAGACGCGATTCCATTTAAATTCCTTTCAGTCGAACCACCTGGCAATGATCGCATTGAAAAACTTCTACTGTTTGCCGGCTCCACTCGTCTGCGTGCATATTCTTTCATAACCTGTTGCGGTGTTTGACCATTCACAGATGTTATAGATGTTGAATTATTTGCCTTACGTTCCACTCCGGAAAATCGAGAACGCGATAACGCAGTTGATGGGTCAATAGTTTGTGCCCTGTTAATTTTTCTTTGCTTGTAGGAAACACCCCTATTATTTGACACGCGATTCGCCTCCATAAAACGAGCGCGTGCCCTTGCAGAAGATGCCCCGGACCTTGCTGGACTTCCACCATTTGTAATATTCTGTCGTGTAGCCATCTGTGCTGACTGCTTCAAGGTTGCCTTGGCGGCCATTGAGGTTCCGGAATTCTCCGGCAGTGAATACACTGAAGGGTGAACATTGCTCCCAGCTGTATCTCGACTTTTTTTACTGTTCATACCATAAGCCGCTAATGTTCTAGCCGCCGTAGGGCGAGTACTCAACGAAGCAGCTCTTTCATTTGTTTGACCATTTGACTGTCGCGTCTGGATTACAGGCGGTCTTACCATGTTTGAACTTTCGCTGCTCGTACTTTTAGATGCTTGTGCCGACTTTCGAATCGCTTCACCTATTAATGTTGTTTCCGCACTTTTCGCGGCTGCTTTTCTCGCGATTTGTGAAGCTTCCTGGATCGCTCTTTCATCTGCTGCGATCGCTTCTTGTTCCAGATGAACACGCTGTTGCTTGAGTTGCCCACCCGGCGTTTCCACGGTTACATCAACCTTTGACACCAAAGACATTTGATTCACTCCAATTCCCCCCTGCGTGACACTTTGTCCAGCCGCCAAATCCACACCTCCACCATTTGTGACAAATCTTTGTCCGGCAATTGTTGTGTTCTTCTGATTCACCACATCCACCCACAATACTATCGCTCGCCCGTTACCATCACCACTCGCTGAAACCATACGTTGTTGATTACTCACCTTTGTATTGACACGAAACTCTGCCCGTCCGGAGGCCAGACGGCCATGAACTTCAGAACTACCACCATCACTTGTACCACAATCCCAAGCCATCAACACCTCTTCGCCCGTATTGGCTATTGCTACATTTTGCTGCACCTCTTTCGTGTAATTGTTTTGTCGCTTGCTTTGACCCAATGGCAACCCATCTTTATTAAAACTACGAATATAAATATCCTGCCGGTTGGACATTATTTCCTCATCCCTTCGCACCCAACCAGACAAAAATCCACCATCTCCTAGAGCAACTAATCGTGGATTTGAGTCGAGAAACTTATCGTCGTCTATTTGAAATTCATCTCCAACGGCGTTACCTTGTCTGTCATATATTCGACCTATTATTTGACCTCGCATAAAAGGTGTACCAACCGATGTTTTACCTTGATCAACCTCACACATCCAGGCGATGACAAACCGGCCATCAGTCAGATTTGTCACAGTAGGAGTGGACTGGTTCCATCTTATTTTTTGGTTTACCGCAATCTCTCCTCCAATGCGGATACCTTGAGGGGTGTATCGTCTGGCATAAACACCCATCCCAGCACCATCCTGAGCCTCACTCTCCCATGTGACTAAAACATCACCGTAACCATTAACAGCCACATCCGGTTTGGTTTGATCATCCCGTTTAAATGTGTTCACCTTCTCTACACTTGTACTGTATTGACCATTAGAATTTATAAATCGGATGTATACATCTCGTGCCCGTCGCTCACCTGATTCCCATACAACCACTGCTCCTCCTGCGGGCATCATGGCAACCTGCGGAAAAGTCTCATCTGTGCGTTCTATATCCGCCGTCAAACGAACCGGCCTTCCTTCGCCTTCCAATAGATTGTTCAGCCTATGGAATACAACTCGTTCACCTTTACTTTCTTGACTGGAATTTTGCCATACTGCAAATCCACCTTGTGCGCCGATAACAATATCCGGATTTTGCTGGTGACCCGGTAAATT
>CBFHWX010000010.1:0-43546 GCA_965659445.1 Limisphaerales bacterium
GTCGAAGGTTGCGTCGACCTTCGGCGCCGACTGGCCCGTCTTTTTCCATACGAGGGCGCGTTTGTCGTCTAGTACTTCGATGGTGAAATTCTCAAGTCGCTCGGTGCAGCAGTCGGTCCGATTCCAGATCGCCAGTTTATTGATGACCATGGATTTGCCCAGGTCGACCTCCCACCACGGATCGTTTTGCTGATTTGTATGGGTGACCGAGCCTGCGTGGTAGACACCATTTGTGTTGCCGTCAACCGCTCGGCTTGCCGTGCCGCCGTAGCCCGTAGTCGATTGTTTGGCTTTCTTGCCTTTGGCAATATTCTGGCCGCCGGAGAAGACCTGCACCTCTGCCAGTCCCAGGTATTGGGCCTTGCCGGGGACCAAGACGCGAACAAATCGCCCTGCCACCGTCTGTGTGCCGACTGGTGTGATCTGGGCGCTGACGGTGTTAGGGAAAGGCTTAATATTCAACGCGGTCAGGGCCCCGTCTTTTGGCACAATACTGATCGCTCGACCGCGTGAGAGCGGATGGGGCGACCAATCCGCCTTGATGTTCGCCAGCGCTTGCTCCCAGGCGGTCAGATCGGCCGCACTTGGTTCTGCCTCGGCACGCATCCTCTTAAGCTTGGCTCCCAGGTCGGCAACCTGCTTTAGGACTTCCGGCGACTGCACCGACAGTTGCGGGGCGAACCCGGACATCCCTCTATCGGCGACACTGTTGAAGAAACTGAAGATTTGGTAAAATTCGTCCTGAGACACCGGGTCGTACTTGTGATCGTGGCAACGGGCACAGCCGACGCTCATGGCCAGCCACGTCTGGGTCGTTGTCACGACTCGGTCCATGACGTACTCGACGCGGTATTCTTCGTCGATGATGCCGCCTTCGATAGTGATCGGATGGTTGCGGTTGAAGCCGGTGGCAACTTTCTGTTGCAGCGTGGTATTGGGCAGCAGGTCGCCAGCGAGCTGCTCGATGGTGAACCGGTCAAAGGGCAGGTTACGGTTGTAAGCGCGGATGACCCAATCACGCCAAGGCCACATGCTGCGATGGGTGTCGTATTGATAACCGTTGGTGTCGGCGTAGCGAGCTACATCAAGCCAATAGCGAGTCATGTGCTCTCCATAACGTGGAGAGGCAAGTAATCGATCGACAGCCTTTTCAAAGGCCTCAGGGGAGGAATCTGCGAGAAATGCGTTTAGCTCCTTTAGTGAAGGTGGCAGCCCAGTGAGATCAAAAGATACACGCCGCAACAGAGTTGCCTTGTTCGCCTCAGGTGAGGGTTTAAATTCTTCACTCTCCAATTGCGCCAAAATAAAATGGTCAATGTTATTGCGGGGCCAGTTCTTTTGTTTCACCGCTGGTAATGGGCCAGCCTTGGGAGGGATGAATGACCAATGTTGTTCGTATTTGCCACCTTCTTTGACCCATTGCTTCAGCAGCTCGATTTGTTTGGGTGTGAGCTGGCGATGCGAATCGGTGGGCGGCATGCGTTCATCGGCATTCTTGGTTGTGATGCGATAGATGAGTTCACTCTCATTCAAATCACCCGGTACGATGGCGTGACTGCCGCTCTTCAATTCCTCCCTAGAATTTTCTTCGATATCCAGCCGCAATTTCGCTTTGCGCGCCGCGTTATCCGGCCCGTGACATTTGTAACAATTATTCGAAAGAATGGGTCGAATATCGCGATTAAAACTGAGGGGCGCCGCCCAGATGGAAGTGGAAATAACGATGAAAATAGCCGGCGCGAAACGCATTTTCAAAATGATGATCTATGTCGGAGTTTTTGCAAGCCTAGCAGGTGCGCTACCTTTACAACGGGAGTGGTAACTGCTACATAACGGGGGTGGAGGTTTCGGACCGGCAACTTTGGCAAAGGCTTATGAACGGGAAGTCCCTGTTTCTAATTTCAGGCCCGTGCGTCATTGAGAGTGAGACACTATGCCTGAAGGTGGCGCGCTCATTGCGGGATAAGTGCAAACGGTTAAACATGCCGTTTATTTTCAAGGCGAGTTTTGATAAAGCCAATCGCACCTCTGGAAAATCCAAGCGTGGGCCAGGATTAGAGGCAGGTTTGGAGATACTTGCAAAAGTACGGACAAAGGTCGGAGTGCCGGTTCTCACTGATGTGCATACAGAAGATCAGGCTGTGGCCGCGGCAGCGGTTGTGGACGTGGTCCAGATTCCTGCGTTTCTATGTCGGCAGACAGACCTTATTCAAGCGGCGGTGCGAACGAGGGCGATAGTTAATTTGAAAAAAGGCCAATTTCTTTCGCCGCAAGAGATGGAGCAAGTGGTGAAAAAGGCTGCCGATGTCGGAGGAAAGAAACTGCTTGTTACTGATCGTGGAACGACTTTCGGGTATAACAATTTGGTGTCTGATATGCGCGCAATACCGATCATGAAGGAGTTTGGTTTTCCGATCGTTTATGATGCCACACACTCGGTGCAGATGCCTGGAGGCGGGGGAGATAAGTCCAGCGGTCATGGCGAGTTTGCGCCGGTACTTGCGTATTCAGCAGTTGCAGCGGGTGCGGATGGATTGTTTATTGAAACGCACCCGGAACCGGAGAAAGCATGGAGCGACGGACCAAACATGATTCCGTTACGGGATATGTCGAAGGTATTGAAGCAACTAGTAAAGGTGCGAGCGGCGGTTCAATGAGAGGAACAGATACATCGACGTTGTTTAAGCGTGTGAAGATTTTTATCACCGACGTGGATGGCGTCCTTACCAACGCTACAGTACTGCTCAACGGCAAGGCAGAATTTAAGCAATTTAACATACAGGACGGGATGGGCTTACGTATCTTGCAGCACATGGGTATTCCGGTGTGCTGGGTTTCTAACCGTCAATCAGCCGCCACAACAGCGCGCGCCAAAGAATTGAAAGTGGATTATCTCTGGCAGAAATCATTGCCGAAAGTGGCCGCAGTGGAATCAATTTTACAGAAAGCAAACTTCAAGTGGGCAGATGCTTGTTTCATTAGTGACGATATTAACGATTTGGCGGTGTTGGATCGAGTGGGGTTACCAATCGCGGTGGCTAATGCACGTCAGGATGTGAAGAAAATGGCAAAATACATCACCAAGGCGAATGGGGGGCATGGCGCGGTGCGGGAGGTTTGCGACAAAATAATTTGCGCTCAAGGTAAATGGAACGAGGTAATCACGCGTCTAAAACATCCAGAGGGATTTAATGCGCAGTAGAATATTAATTTTATTGGGAATGGTTGCAGTCATCCTGACGGCGATTGCGCAAACACTTCCGGGACAGGCAGTTCAAAGGCAAATCAAATTTCCAGAATACGATCGGACAACGGGTAAGATTAAGTCTTTGCTTACAGGTGGAAAAGCGATTCCTCAGAAGAATGGTTATATTTTGGTGGAGGAAGCAAAGCTGGAAACGTATGTGTATGATGGCGCGATTAAAAATATTGACTTGATTATTCATACTCCAAAGTGTTTATTCAACTTTACTACCCGCGTGGCGTCTTCCGCTGAAGACATGACTGTGAGGCGTGCCGATGGTCAGGCGATGATAGAAGGACGGGGATTTGCGTGGGACCAGCGAAATGGCACTTTGGTTATTAGCAATGCTGTGAAATCAGTAATGGAAAATGGGTTTATGCCGACAGTGAAAAATGTCAAAAACCGTTAAAATATCGATACTGTTGATTTTATGGGCCGGGGTCTTTTTCCCATTCTTTGCGGGGGATGACAAAGCAGATGGCGACAAGAAGAAGACCAGAGTTAGCGCGGACAATTTTACATATAAAATCCTCAAGGGTGAGGCTGTTTATGAGGGTGAAGTATTCGTGGATGATTCCCAGATTGATATATTCGCGGACAAGATGACGATTATATTTATAAAGGGTAAACCAAAAGAAAAACCTAAACTCGTTGATAATCCCCCCGTAAAAGGAAAAAAAGAAAAGCCCGCTGAGCTGCTCGCTCCATTGGGGGGAATTGGCGGCAATATAGACCGAATTATATGCGAGGGGAATGTTATCATTGTGAACAAAAAGGACAAGGCGACGGCTACTGGAAGCAAGGCTGTATATACCGCAGTTGATGAACTGATGGTGGTAACTGGAAATGCCAAGCTGCGGACAAAGGCTGGTGTATTAAGTGGAAAAGTGATTGAATATAATCGTCGGACGGGGGATTTGATGGCGAAAGCGGCGGAGTTTATCAAAGAAGGTAAAGAGGAAATAAAGCCTGGGCCGAAAAATCCCAAAGGCAAATGAGCCTTCTTTCTACTGAGAATCTAGAGAAGGAGTACGGGCAGCGTCGCGTGGTAGATGGTGTTTCGATAAATTTGATGCCAGGCGAAATTGTCGGCTTACTTGGTCCGAATGGAGCCGGGAAGACCACCACATTCAACATGATTATCGGGATTGTTAAGCCCGACAAAGGGGCGGTTTTATTACAGAAGAAAGCAATCACGAGCCTTCCCATGCACATGCGTGCTCGTGCAGGGGTGGGTTATTTGACTCAAGAGCCATCGGTGTTTCGTAAACTGACGGTTGAGGAAAACATCCTTGCGATACTCGAGACATGCAACCTCGGCTCGGTGGAGCGGCATGTGCGTTTGAAAGCGCTTCTGAATGAATTGGAGTTATCAGATCTTGCAAAGAGCAAGGCATATCAACTCAGCGGTGGTGAGAAACGGAGGCTCGAGATTACCCGAGCACTGGTCACCAGCCCTAAGATGTTATTGCTTGATGAGCCTTTCGCAGGCATTGATCCGATAGCGGTTTATGAAGTTCAGAAAATTGTACGCCGCCTGAAGGCGCGCGGGCTGGGGATTTTGATAACGGACCATAACGCGCGCGAGACTTTGAAGCTTGTGGATCGGGCGTATCTGATACATCAGGGTAAAGTGGTGATTGAAGGTGCAGCCGAACAGCTTGTCGAAGATCCAAAGGCGCGCGAGATTTATTTAGGACCTGAATTCAATATCTGATGTGAGTGCCTCCAAAATTACCGTCGAGCAGTTTTATGTGGAGAATGCTTCGCAATTGGGGTTGAGATTGCTTGCGGGAGCCAGCGGTCTCAAGCGTGTCATTAAGGAACCAACCGTGAATCGCCCCGGCTTAGCTCTGTCCGGTTTCACTAAATATTTTGCAAGCAAACGGATACAGGCCATGGGTTCTGCTGAAGTGACGTACCTGAAGACTTTAACTATGGAAGAGCGTAAAAAGCGTTATATGGAGATTTGTAAACACCGTATTCCGTGCTTTGTTTTTTCAAGAAACCTTAAACCAGATCAGGAATTTCTGAAAGTTGCCGAGAAGGCAAATATCCCAGTTTTTCGTTGCCCACTCATCACGATGAAGTTCATAAACCGCGCCACGCTGGTTCTTGAGGATCTTTTTGCGCCACGTGGTCAAGTGCAGGGGAGTATGGTGGACATTCTGGGTGTTGGCGTGATTATCAAAGGTGAGAGTGGCATTGGTAAAAGTGAGTGTGTCCTTGCATTGGTGGAGCGGGGTTATAGTTTGGTTGCCGACGATGTGACTAAGGTGAAACTCCTTGATGGACGTGTTGTGATTGGTACCAGTGCCAGTATCACACGCGATCACATGGAAGTTCGCGGCATTGGCATCATTGATGTGGGGGCAATGTTTGGTGTGAAAAGTATCCGTCATGAAAAACAGGTGGATCTTGTTGTGTCGCTTGCTGACTGGGATGATGTTCCAGAAGTGGATCGATTGGGCATGGACGAGGATTCATCGGATATTCTCAATGTCCAAGTTCCGCACATCACCATTCCAATTCGTCCCGGGCGAGATATTGCCCGTTTGGTTGAGGTTGCCGCATTCCAATCCAAACTCAAGCAATCGGGCCATAATGCAGCAGAAGAGTTAAATAAACGCCTGATTGCCAAAATGTCTGGCGACGTTATTGAATAAAATCTCGCCAAAGCCGAGTTATTCACTGAAAATCGGTCCTCAGCCGTGTCTATGGAAGCCAAAACCAATGAGAATGTCGCCGTATACGAACTGGTAATTGAGAACCAGTCCGGCTTGCATGCTCGCCCGGCGGCGGCGTTTGTGAAGACTGCCAATAATTTCCATGCCGAAATCACTGTCACCAAGGACGGCGATAGTGTTAATGGGAAAAGCATTATGGGATTGATGACCCTTGCGGCGGCGCGTGGCACCAAATTGATCATTGAAGCCAGTGGTGATGATGCCACTGAGGCGGTCGATGCCATTCAATCTCTTGCCGAAGACAACTTCAACGAAGCCTGATCACATGCAAATTGATTTGCAGCACGTGGTCAAACTGGCCCGAATTGAGCTTTCAGTCGAGGAAGAGCAACGCATTGGTCCCCAGCTTTCAGAGATTATTCAGTATGTTGAAAAACTTAACGAACTGGATGTCGATAAAATTGAGCCCACCGCTCATGCTATACAGCTAACGAATGTGTTGCGCGAAGACAAACCGCAACCCTCGCTCTCGCAGGACGATGCCATGCGCAATGCCCCCAAGTATGCCAATGGACTGTTTGTCGTGCCCAAGATCGTGGAGTGACCATGCCGCACACTCTCTCGATTACCAAACTCACTGATCAACTCGCCAACAAGAAGCTGAGCTCACGCGAGGCGACCCAGGCTTGTCTGGAACGAATCGACGATGTTGATCACCGGCTGAATGCCTTTATCAACTTGGATCCAGAGCAAGCCCTTGCGCAGGCCGATACCGCCGACACCGCAATCGCTCAAGGCCATACGCATGCTGAGCAGCCCTTGTTGGGTGTGCCCATCGCGATTAAGGACGTGATTGCGGTTCAAGATCAGCCCCTTTGTTGTGCCAGTAAAATTCTCGAAAACTTCAATTCCCCTTATGAGTCCACGGTGGCTGGAAAACTCCGCAAGGCGGGCGCCGTGGTGTTTGGGCGGTTGAATATGGACGAGTTTGCCATGGGCAGTTCTACTGAGAATTCCGCCTTTGGACCCTCGCGCAATCCGTGGGACACCGAACGCATTCCCGGAGGCTCCAGTGGAGGAAGCGCCGTGGCCGTGGCCGCGGATGAATGTATTGCTTCTCTTGGTAGTGATACCGGCGGCTCCATTCGCCAACCCGCCGCGCATTGTGGCTGTGTGGGATTGAAGCCATCTTACGGGAGAGTGTCTCGTTATGGCTTGGTTGCCTTCGCCTCGTCACTCGATCAAATTGGGCCGTTCACCAAAACCGTGGGTGACGCTGCGACTATGCTGGGTGTGATTGCTGGTCATGACAGTCGGGATTCGACAAGCGTGCCTGAGGAAATCCCTAATTATTCAGCTGCAATAACGGAGAATATCAAAGGTTTGAAAATTGGGTTGCCTAAGGAATTCCAGATTGATGGGCTCAATTCCGAGGTGAAATCCGCCGTTGACTCCGCCGTAGACAAGCTGGAGGCTTTGGGTGCGGAAGTGTGTGAGATTTCTCTGCCACATACCGAATATGCAATTGCCACATACTATATTATCGCGACTGCGGAGGCCTCGGCAAATCTGGCGCGATTTGACGGGGTACGGTATGGAGCACGTGTCGAAGGTTCTGATCCGGAACAGATGAACCGTAAAACACGCGGTGCCGGATTTGGTGAAGAAGTGAAGCGTAGGATTATTCTAGGAACTTACGTTCTCTCAAGTGGTTATTACGATGCATACTATCTGCGTGCATTGAAAGTTCGCACCCTGATCCAAAAGGATTTTCAGGCCGTCTTTGAGCACGTGGATCTTATTGCCAGTCCCACGTCACCCACTCCGGCTTTTAAGATCGGTGAAAAATCAGCTGACCCATTGCAGATGTACCTCTCAGATATTTATACCATCTCCTGCAATCTCGCCGGCTTGTGCGGTATTAGTGTGCCGTGCGGATTCTCGAGTGGTGGTTTGCCTATTGGCCTACAACTGCTCGGTAGACCCTTTGGGGAGAGTGATCTTTTGAGTGTTGCGCATGCGTATGAACAGGCCACTGAATGGCATGCCAAACGACCGGAGCTTGGCTGATGGAATATGAAGAAGTCATCGGGCTGGAAACGCATGTGCAGTTAAAAACACGTACCAAGATGTGGTGCGGTTGTGCCAATGAATTTGGTGCGGATCCCAATTCAAACGTATGTCCCGTGTGTTTGGGATTGCCCGGAGTTTTGCCTGTAGCCAATGCGGAGGCGTTACGACTAACGGCGTTGACTGGTTTCCTCCTGAACTGTGAGGTGGCAGGCTTTGCAAAGTGGGATCGGAAGAACTATTATTATCCTGATAACCCTAAGAATTACCAGATTACCCAGCTTGATTATCCATCCACCATTGGTGGCCTTGTGGTTTTTGAGTTAAATGAAAATATAACGCAGGTGCGCATCACAAGGGCGCACTTGGAGGAGGATGTTGGCAAGAGTTTTCACTTTGTCGATTATAGCGGGTTGGATTTTAACCGTGCGGGAGTCCCGCTTTTGGAGATCGTTTCTGAACCTGATATAAATAGTGCTGACATGGCATATGAATATCTCAATACACTCAAGAGAATCCTCGAATATGGAGGAGTTAGTGATTGCGATATGGAAAAGGGTCAGTTGCGCTGCGACGTGAACGTGAGCGTGCGGCCAGTTGGGGAAATGGAAATGGGAGCGAAGATTGAAATCAAAAATATGAACAGCTTCAGCGGAGTGCGGCGCGCTTTACAGCACGAGATCCCGCGCCAGATTGATGTTCTGCAAAATGGCGGCACGCTCGTTCAGGAAACTCGCCGATGGAATGATGATACCGGAATCACGGAAAGCATGCGCACTAAGGAGGATGCGCACGATTACCGCTATATTCCTGACCCAGATCTGATGCCACACACTCCAACCGAGGAATGGCTAACCCATGTGAAGGAGTGCATGGTCGAATTGCCGCTCGCGCGCAAGCAACGGTTGATGGCCGAGTATCAACTTACTGTAGGCGATGCGGATGTGTTTGTGGCTGATTCTGCACTGGCTGATTATTTTGAGGAAGTTGCTAAGGGCGTGGCAAATCAAAAAGCAGTAGCAAACTGGATCATCAATAATCTCCAAGCCAAACTCACGGAAAGTGAAACAAGCTTGTCCGATTTAAAATTTACTCCTACAGATTTTAGTGAATTGGTGGGCTTTGTTGAAAGCGGGAAGATTAATAGTAAGATTGCGCAGGAGGTTTTTAATGAAATGTTCTCAACCGGTAAATCCCCGGCCGAGATTGTTGAAGAGAAAGGTCTCACACAGGTCAGTGACACGGGAGAGTTAGAAAGGCTTTGCAAGGAAACGATCAAGGCGAATCCCGGTCCTTCAGAAGATTATCGCAAAGGAAAAGAGGCGGCGTTGAATTTCCTTAAGGGGCAGGTCATGAAGGTAAGTCAAGGCAAGGCCAACCCGAAAATGGTGGATGATCTGCTAAAGGAAATACTCACCGACTAATGCTGCCCGAATTCAAATCCGTTCATTTCATCGGCGTTTGCGGCACAGCGATGGCCTCAGTGGCGGTGGCGCTACAGGAAAGAGGTGTTTGCGTAACTGGTTCGGATGCAAATCCATATCCGCCGATGTCCACATTTCTTAAGGAACACGGTGTCCAGATTCAGGAAAGATTTTGCGAAGAAAATCTAGCTACTGCGCCTGATCTGGTTGTGATTGGGAATGCAATCAGCCGAGGCAATCCAGAGGCTGAAGCCGTTCTGGAACGTAAAATGCATTATTGCGCATTGCCGGAACTCTTGAAAGAAGTCTTCATTCGAGGCAGGCGATCAATTGTCGTCACCGGCACTCACGGAAAAACTACGGTAACGTCACTTCTGGCTTGGGTTTTTGAATGCAGCGATCTCGACCCCAGCTTTCTCGTTGGAGGTATCCCGAACAACTTTTTAAAAGGCGCGCGATTTACCGATAGCGAATGGTTCATCGCAGAGGGCGACGAATATGACACTGCCTTTTTTGATAAGCGCGGCAAGTTCGTGCATTATCTGCCTGAGATTGCAATCATTAATAACCTAGAGTTTGATCATGCGGATATATTTCAGGATCTTGGGCAAATTCAAACAAGTTTCAGACACTTTATAAATTTAATTCCAAGGAACGGATTGCTAGCAGTGAACGGTGATGAAACTGAGCTGGCCCCTTTGCTTAAAGTCGACCATTGCCCCTTAGCTCGGTTCGGCATGGGTGACGACAACGATGTGAGGGCGGTGAATCTGCAGTTTTCAGTTGAGGGCTCGAAATTCACAATTGGTGAAACGGAATTTTCCATTCCAATGTGTGGCGAGTTGAATGTACGCAATGCGCTGGCGGTTGTGACCGTAGCAAGGCATTGTGGATTGAATGATAAACAGATCCAAGATGCCTTTGAGACGTTTGAAGGAATCAAGAGACGCATGGAAGTGCGGGGGGAAGTGGCGGGAATCATTATTGTGGATGACTTTGCGCATCACCCGACGGCTATTCAAGAGACGCTGAAAGCACTTCGGATGAAGTATCCGGGACGTCGGTTGTGGGCAATATTTGAGCCTCGAAGTAACACGACTCGCCGCGCTGTGTTTCAGGAAGAGTTAGGAAAAGCTTTCAATAATGCCGATCGGGTTGTGATTTCAGCCGTTGCCAAACTCGAGCAGATTCCTAAATTAGAGCGCTTGGACCCGTTGAAATTAATGGGTGCACTTCAAACCTCCGGGGTGAACGGGGTCTATTTATCAGATGTTCAGGCAATAGTTGAACATTTGAAAATACATGCACAAAAGGGTGATGTCATTTGCGTTTTGAGCAATGGTGGATTTGGTGGTGTCCACGAAGAACTCTTGGAAGCGCTTAAGGTTTAGCCTTTTTTTCTTTGCGTTTGCGTAGCAAGGCAGTTTTTAAATCGTGAACCAGTTTTTGAAATGAGCCTTTGCTGACATCGGACAAGTTTTTTTCAGCTGCATCCAAATGGTTGGTTTCAAGATGCACAATGGCAGTCTGTAGGTTAATCCAATCTACCTGATTCCGATGCCTCGCACGTTTCCGGGCTTCTTCCCATGCTTGTAAGGCGGGTTGGCGTGGGAGTGGTTTTAAGTCGAGATATGTTTCAGCACGATCCGCAGCAATCTCAAAGTCATCCGGTGCTAACTCCATGGCCTTTTCCAATTCAGCGAGGGCGCGTTTGGTAACTTCTGCCACGGAGATCTTGTAATGGCGCATGGCGTCTAGTCGGAACAAGCTCAATGTCGTTGCTAAGTTGTGCCTGTAAAGCGCTTCATTAGGTGCCAATGCGATGGCTTTCTCGAGTGATTGGAACGCTTCAGGAATGCGGGTCCGGATGTTATTTTTAATTGCAATCGTTCCGATGTGCGTCGCTATATTATTGAGGGCGGCCGCGTTTGAGGGGGCGTCTGCAAGAGCTTTGTTCCATTGTCCTAAGGCGCCTTGTCGGTCATCTATATGCGTCAAAAAACTGCCGTATGCGACACGTGCTTTGGTGTGATTAGGATGATCCTTCAGAAATGACATGTACATCTGACGGATATCTTGGAGGCGTTTTCTGATGCGGGAGTTGAGGTGCTCTCTTTCGCTTGTACTGATCCTTAGCGCCATCTTGTTTTTTTCAATCCAGTTAGCAATTTCCGTAATTGCAGCGTTGTCGGCCATAAGAATATTTTTGAGTTGGACGTCGGGGCTTTCTGCTGTCCTTGCGTTAAATGGGAAAGCAAACATTAATAGAAAATTATTGAGCTGGACTTGGGAACTTTCTGCCGCCTTTGAACAGAATGGAAAGGCTAACAGCAATATCCACGATAAAGCATGACGCATGTCAAATAATGGCATCGCCTAATCCCGCTGGCAATCTTTCCGGTGATCCGATAGCATTTCCGTATGCCATTGGAAGATCATATTGGTGACATATGTCGAAAGGCACGTTTGCAGACCAAAACATCGGAGGGGGAGGCGGCTTTGGTGGCCGGATTGCCAAAGGCCCAGCTTCGTGAATGGGAAACAAAAGGTGTGATTGATGTTGATGTAAATGTTGAGGGATTGGCAGCACTAGTCGGCTTGGATGTTAGCAAGGCGAAGGCCATTGCAGGTGGGTGGACACCTGAGCCCGTTGAGCTTTCCCGATGGTCCGAACTGCGGGTGGTGACCACGGCGGAGGGCTTTGAAGTCAACAGTTTTGTAGTTTGGGATCCAGCACAACGAACAGCAGCCCTTTTTGATACGGGCTGGTTTGCGGATGATATATTCCAGATTGCGGATGAAAATGAGTTAAAGGTTGAGCATCTTTTCATCACGCACATGCACGGGGATCATGTAGCGGCAATGGGCGATGTGCGAAAACGTTGGCCGGATATTCAGCTGCATTCTGACAACAGTGGCGCGCCGCAAAAGGGCCGTGTGAATCCTGATCAACCGGTGGTCGTGGGCAGCTTATCCGTGACGGCACGTTTTACTCCCGGGCATGCGAAAGATGGTGTGACATTTGTGATTGATGGGTGGGAAAAAAATGCTCCGGCAGTAGCCATTGTCGGTGATGCTATATTTGCTGGTTCCATGGGTAAGGATTTTAATACGCCCCAACTCGCTAAGGTGAAAGTGCTAGAAGAGATTCTTTCACTACCTTATGACACTCTCATTTGCCCCGGTCATGGGCCACTTACCACCGTAGGTGAGGAGAAGGAGTATAATCCTTTCTTCTAGGGCAAGAATTAACCCCAAAAATGGCTTAGTATTCGCATATTTCCGAATATTTGTTTTAGTACTTTTCTAATACGAATCTATGTTATGAGCTGTATTGATCATTCTGACATGCTGTGACCTGTCAGTTCGTATACGTTGTCAGTTTCCCTTAAAGAATATTTGAGAGATGCTTGAAGATAGCCTGGTGGGCCTATCTGCCTGACGAGGATGAAGGGAGTCCAAATATAAAGGGATAAGAAATAGAGTTATTTCTTCTTTTTAGCTGCTCTCTTTTTCCTAGTTGCCTTCTTCTGCTTTGTTGGCGTTTTTGTTTTCCAGTCATGCCGCAGCTTGGCGAATATTAAGACAGCCAAATCCTGATCAATGTCTGCTAGGCGATTCTCGAGATCTTTCTTCTCTTGGGTTAGGGCAGAATGTAGTTCTTCATATTGTGTGCCCCTCGGAAACCCGGTATTATTAGAGCCGTTGGCACCCATGCTTCCATTATCTGCCATAGGTCTTTATTATATCATAATCTGAGATCTGTGTATATGCGCAAAACATTCAGGATTACTCCCCAAGGATTAGCTGGATGCGGTTGCCATCCCAAGCATAATTAGAACATAGTAAATAGGCCAAAAAATAAACGTGATCACCTTAGACCAGTTGGTGAAAATTTCTTTAGGGATCAAATTAAACAATTCAGAACTCCCTAGTCTTCCACAATCCAAAAGGAGGCAAGCTCTACGACTTTGGCGCTGATTTTTGGGTGTTTTTACCTTGAATTGGATTGACCGCTCTGAAGACCATTGATAGGTTACGCGCCCCTGATTTCCAAAGCGAATGCGGCATACAATTTCAATTTTGGTAGAAAACACCTTTGGCGTACTCACACGGGTGGCGGGGATGTTTAGTGGTCGTGGGTATAATATTGATTCCCTTAATGTAGCGCCTACGCACAATTCCAAACTCTCACGAATGACAATCGTGACCCGCGGCGATGACGCGACTGTGGAGCAGATTGTTCGACAGTTGGAGAAGCTGGTGAATATTCATGAGATAACTGACTTTCGAGAACATGAATATATTGACCGCGAATTAGTGTTGGTGAAAGTCAAGGTGGGAGCCAAGGCACGAGCTGAGGTGATGCAGATCACGGACATATTTCGAGCAAAAATTGTGGATGTGCAATCTAAGAGCATGACGATTGAGGTGACTGGCAACGAAAACAAGATCACCAAGTTCATTCATCTTATGGACAACTTTGGGGTAATTGACCTTACGCGCACAGGTATGGTGGCCCTGCATCGTAAATAAATTTAAAATGGCAGCAAAAGTATATACCGATAAGGACGCAGACTTAAGTGTGCTCAAGGGCAAAACGCTCGCGGTGCTTGGGTTTGGAAGTCAAGGACATGCCCACGCGCTCAACCTGAAGGAAAGTGGGTGCAAGGTTATCATTGGTCTTTACAAAGGGAGTAAATCTCGCCGTGTGGCA
Source organism: Limisphaerales bacterium (assembly GCA_965659445.1). GTDB lineage: Bacteria > Verrucomicrobiota > Verrucomicrobiia > Limisphaerales > UBA1100 > UBA1100. Next base: position 14,143 of record CBFHWX010000010.1, read on the forward strand.
AAGCAAAAAGGCTTTGAGGTTTACGACACGGGCGAAGCCGTAAAACGCGCCGATGTAATCATGGTAGCAATACCAGACACAAAACAGGCTTCGGCATACAAAAGTTGCATAGAACCGAACCTAAGTAAGGGCAAGGCGCTGCTCTTCTCACACGGCTTCTCCATTCATTTTGAGACTGTCGAACCGCCAAAAAATGTGGACGTGATCATGGTGGCTCCGAAGGGTCCGGGACATATAGTTCGCCGTCAATTTCTCGAGGGTAAGGGGGTGCCGTCCTTGATCGCCGTTTATCAAAACCCGTCAAGGAAGGCAAAGAAGATTGCGCTTGCCTGGGCCAAGGGCATTGGCGGAACTCGTGCCGGTGTATTACAAACGACCTTCAAGGAAGAGACCGAGACGGATTTGTTTGGCGAGCAAACGGTGCTTTGCGGTGGAGCCAGCGCGTTGATACAGGCCGGTTATGAGACGCTGGTGGAAGCAGGTTACCAGCCGGAGATGGCGTATTTTGAGTGCTTGCATGAGCTGAAGCTGATTGTGGATCTTATGAATGAATCGGGAATCAGCGGCATGCGGTTTTCGATTTCCGAGACAGCCAAGTGGGGAGATGTGAGCGTGGGACCAAAAATTATTGATGCCAGCGTTAAGAGAAGAATGAAGGTAGCTCTCAAGGAAATTCAAAACGGCAAGTTCGCCAAGGGCTGGGTACGGGAATATGAGACAGGCTACAAAAAATACAACGCGTTGATGAAAAAAGGCGAAAAACACAACATTGAGAAAGTCGGGGCTCGTTTGCGCGGTCTGATGCCATGGATGAAAAAGCGTCGTGTCAAAGGTACTCAAGCGGCATATTAATCAGTAACGCAACGTGTTTTTCTGCGTCTAACTCAATATCGGGATGAGATTCGTGGATAAAAATTGCTGGCAAATTCAGAGAAAATTGCGTAAATTGACTTATATGAGTGAGGGGGTGGTTAGGTATCTCTATGTCGCTGTTTTGGGGACGGCTTCAATACTTTCAGCGGCAGATGAGCTGCTGCCCCCATCTTTACCCGGAGCGAATCCATCATTGGTCGCGACCAATGTGGCACCAATTGTAATTGCCCCTACTAACAATCCGGTGGAAGGAGTATTGCCGATTGTGGGAGGAGGCACAAATACTGTCCTCACAGCTGAGGAACGAAGAAACGCCGAGCTTGAAGAAGCGAGAAAACAGGCGGAGGAAGCATATCAGAAAAAATTGTCTGATGCCAAAGAGAAATGGAAGGCTGCTACAAACAATTTAGGGGTCTACCATCTCATCCCCGAAAAAAATCCATTCAGGTTGAAAATACCGGAAATAGAAAAGCCAGGGCCCATAGTCCCCAAAACGCCTATGACGATTGGAGTGCCACATTTGGCGGGCATCTCAATGCTGCGGGACAAAATGCGTGCGGTTCTTCGCATCAATCCGCTTAAAGGGGGGGCGGCTGAGTATAAATTTATTCCTGTGGGTGAAATGGTGGATGGTGTTGAGGTTATGAAGATCGATGCAGTCAATGGTGTTGTTGAGGTCAAGGTGAAGGGCAAAACACATCCTTTAGAGCTCGATAAAAATACGCTGGCCAATTACAAATCCACCGAACGCCGGCCGTCAGGCTCGAGTTTCCGACAGGGCAGTAGTCGCTCTTCTGGAACTCCCCCAAGAGGGGGTTCTTCTAGGGGAGGGACCTCTAGTAGCAGAGGAACAGACTCGGATCGAGAGAAGAGGATGGCCGAATGGAGGAAAAAACAGGAAGAAGCGAAAAAGGCTGGCGGCTCACGAACATCTCCCCAAAGACCGTCGGGATCAAGCGGGAAAGGTGGCCTTGACCGGGTTCCGAGTAGACGAAGATTGCCCAAAAGTATCGGAGGTCAAAGCAATCTCGATGAGGTGCGTCCAATTGGTTCGGAATTTTATGAACTGCCTGCCTTTAACGAAGTCGTGCAGAAACGAGTCATTGACCCACTGAATATTTCCACTCAGCGCGAGATTATTCGCGGGCAGCTTTCGTATGAGACCCCTACGGACTTGCCTGGAGACAAGCGTTAGTTTCCAGAAACAGCGCAAGGTGCCAGGATGGCATCGCGCATTCCGTGGATGATCTTCTTATCCGCCGGGCAGATGGTCGCCAGCACTCCACCCAAGTTTACGTCCTTATCGGCGTGTACAAAATAATATGGGCATAAGCGAACGCGTCCTGTCATAGCGACGGTCTGTCGGTCATCAAAATCAAACCATTCATGACAAACTCTTCGTGGCTTATGATAACGCTGTAAAATCCACGGAGATTTACCATAGTCGGCAATGGCTTTATCAACTGCACCTGCCCATTCTCGTTGTGGCATGTCACTTCCAAGACGCACGCTCCGTGCCCCCCAGGCATTTGCGTTGAAACCAGATAATTTAATAATAAGCTGCCGTTTTTTTTGAGATAACTCAGCCAACTGTCGCCAGTCTGTAAGATTTAGCCCGGGGATGGCGCCATGAGGAGGAAGAGGGGTGGGGTCGATCAACCATGTACTTGGAATGATATTTTCCATACGTTTAACAAAACGGCTACCCAATTGACGATGCCAGAAAGATTGAAGATTGCGGTTCCAAAATAATGCAAATAGCATTTTTTCCTCCAAATAGCATTTGGGAGGGGCAGTCACGTTTAATTGGCCTGAACAAGAGAGTTCAAAAATTTGTTGAGCAGACTGGATGTTCTCCAAATCAAAAAGTTCGAAAAAACGATAAAGCGAATCACCACTATTAATAGCACTGAAGTCTGAATTCCGAATAGAGAAGTGTGGCCCGATCTGTTCAGCAAGCCATTTCATCTCTGGCCGGTACGTGGCGGATTCCTCGGACACCATTAAATGAACATTGCGGGCATCACCAAATATTTCTGTGAATCCATCGATCATCCCGTTTGGTCCGCCCAAGATATCATTATGGTTGTCGTATGTTTGATTTAACCAAGCCGTGAGTCCGATTCCACCCGGCACACTGTCCAATTCCGTGATCCGCCATCCATCTTCAGTGAGTAAAATATCCGGACGGATTACCTTGGGAAGTGCAGTTTTGAATTGAGGATGTTGTTGGAGTTTAATCAAGGAATCAGGCTTGCCCTGATTGAGCCATTCGCAAACCCAAGCCGGTTGTTTGCCGCTGGTGCTTTGCCGGTAAAGTAGATCAGCTGCTTTGTAAAACTGAAGCAATACAGGTCCCAGTGCCTCAAGTTCCTTGGCAAATTTAGCGTCGAGCAGGAATGGTTCAGGGGCAATTCTCCAGTTGTGCCCTTTAAATAAGCCGCCTTCGGGAAGACAGTCGCGCACGAATTGCGCTTTCGTTGCCGCATCCATTTTATGTGCGAATGAGACCATTGCCCTCACCAAGCCACTTATACGTGGTAAGTTCAGTCAGGCCCATCGGGCCGCGTGCGCCAATTTTGTCGGTGCTGATCCCAATCTCGGCACCCATGCCGAATTCGCCGCCGTCGGAGAAGCGTGTCGATGTGTTCCAGAAAACGGTCGATGAATCAACTTCATGTTGGAACCGTCGCGCGGTTTTTTCATTCTCGGTGATGATGGATTCCGTGTGACCGGACCCATGGCGGTTAATGTGATCGATAGCGCCGTCGATCCCCTCCACAATCCGAATTGCACAGATTAGATCAAGGTACTCAGTGTCCCAATCCTCATCCGTGGCGGCTTTAGTGTCTGCTCCTAGAATTTCACGTACAGCTTCATCCGCGCGCAACTCCACACCTTTATCGCGAAGTGCTCCAGCGATTTGCGGAAGGAGGTTAGGGGCAACTGATTTATCGATCAACAAGGTCTCCATGGCATTGCATACACCCACTCGTTGAGTCTTGGAATTAACGACCACTGCCATCATCTTTGCCGCATCAGCATCAGCATCGATGTACACACTACAAATGCCTTTGTAATGTTTAATGACTGGAACACGTGAACATTCAGTTACGGTACGAATAAGCCCCTCGCCGCCGCGCGGAATACAGAGATCCACGTAATCAGTTAGCGAAAGCAGTTCTGGAATGACGGCGCGGTCTGTTATGGGTACAACTTGAATGGCGTGTTCAGGAAATCGCTCACAGGTTTTTCGCCCAGCTTCAACCATCAACTGCGCAATCGTCTGGTTGGAATTCAATGCCTCCTTGCCACCACGTAATATTGTAACATTGCCGGATTTGAAACAGAGGCCGGCGGCGTCCGCAGTCACGTTTGGCCGAGATTCATAAATCATTACAACAACACCGATGGGGACCGTGACTTTTTTCAGATGCAGTCCGGTGGGGCGCATGCGTTCCTCAATGATGCACCCCACAGGGTCAGGCAATTCAGCGACATTACGCAGGCCTTGAGCCATATCTGCAATGCGGCTTTTATCTAGATACAAACGGTCGAGCATGCCTTGTGACAAATTCATGGAGCGACCGGTTTCCATGTCTTTAGCATTGGCTTTATGAATTATGGCGGCATTATCCTCCAAGGAGTCAGCCATGGCGCATAAACAAGCGTTCTTCTCGGCTGTTGTAAGACGAGTCATTTGGTGTGCGGACGCTTTTGCGTCGCATGCCAATGTAGTCATTTGTTCAGGCAAACTCATATGTGGATGGGGATAGTGTAATGAAATGTGATCCAAAAGTCAGTTCTCACTGATGTACACCAAAGTCCCAGTTGGAACTATATCAAAAAGCGGCAGTAAATCTGCAGCAGCTAAGTGAATACATCCTTGTGAATTTGGCTGCCCCAAAAGCGATTCGTCGCCAATTCCGTGGATGTAAATGTAACGCTGATGGCTGTCTACATCGCCACCCCTGTTGAAGTTGGGCTCTAAGCCGTCCAGCCAGAGAATGCGATCGGTGATCAACGCGTTCGGGTTTCCTTTGCCATTTGTGGCGATTACCTTGCGACCCTTGTAAATTGTGCCGATCGGGTTATTTTCACCTATTTTATCCGCGATTCGATGCAGGCCTAATGGGGTTCTTTTTGAATCTTTTTTTTGACCGATTCCGCGTACTGCGGTTGATATAACTAACGTTTTGGAAGAATTGTTGTGGAAATGGGTGAGCGTTTGTTCGGCAATATTCACATAGAGACAGTGATTTGTAGCTGACGCATCCAATCGATCACAGGCGGCTTGAAAAGGAGCGGGGAGGTTCATCAATTGATCGGTTTGATTTTTTTATGGGGAACAAAATATCTCGTTCGATTATCGTCCACGCCCACATGTAGTCCGTCACTCATCCAACGAATGTTCGACCATTTGCTGGAGGCCTGTTTGGCATCCCGCACTACATCAATTTCACCGTTGCGTCCGGGCATGAAAAACTGTGGCCGTTCGCGTCCGAAATACACGCGCAACCGTACGGATTTACCATCCATGTGAGGCTCGAGATAAATATGGGCGCCAAGTGGAGGGCCGTCAAAAACACCGTCACTCCATTTCAAAGCCACACTGTTTTCGAGTGTCACCATTTTTTTTCGCTCAGTGAGGACAGCGCCCGTGCCATAACCGATCATGAGACAGACCCATGCAACGAGAATAAATTCCGCCAATTTCTTAGGCCTCTTCATTAATGGACTAGTGATTTGATAAGGATTTTAGATTTGCGCCCTTGCGCTTCATATTCCGCTCGGCGAATTGTGGGAAGATCGTCAATTGTGCCTTCCGAAAAACCGGATTTGTTTGTAAAAAAACCAAATGCCTGAGTGGAAAGCGTAACCATTTTTTGCAGCCCAGCTTTTTGTGCATTTTTTATCGCGTATTGCGCCATCTTTTGGCCGATACCTTGGTTGCCGTGGGCAGGATTGACGTAGAGATGAGCAATCTCCCCAATCTTCTCATTAGTGAATTGCCTTAACGCAGCACAGGCGACCGGATTGTCATCAATTTCATAAATATAATAGTCCTCCAGATATTTCTCAATAGCTGTCTCACTGCGTTCGAGAAGATGATTTTGTTCCACCGCCTCTCGAGTGAGGCGTAGAATGTTAGCGGCATCCTTCTTGTCGGCAGCTCGAATTTGCCGATATTCATTTGCATATATTAATGTGCCGATGCCCTCGTTGGAGAAAACCTCGGCTAATAATCCTTCGGTAACGAGGCCACTGATTAGATGGACACGCGGTACTCCAGCGGCACAGGCATCTGCGGAATGATTAGCTTTGGAGCGTTGGTTGGTGGGAATGTTTTCGGTCTGATTGACAAGAAGAATCTCCAGATCAGTACCTAGCATTTGTCTGATGATTTTCCCATTGTTTGTTAATCCGGGTTCTCCGGTGACAAAGATTAGTTTAGATGCCTGCAGCGACTTGGCAACATTGAGCGCAACTGCATCACTGTTAAGTCGAAAAGTATTTCCTTCTCCATCGAAACCTAGTGGTGGAATAACCGGGGTTATCCCTTGGGAAAGAAAAGTTTGTAACATTTCTTGGTCTACACGCTCCACTTTGCCTGTGTTTTGATGGTCCGTGCCGTCGAGTATCCCAAGAGGATGAGCTGCAACGGCGTTGGCGTTGGCTGCGCGCAGGTCGTTGGCGGCAAAGCCTTCTAAAATTTCATGGGTTAGTGCATTGGCAGCGGTAATGAATATCTTAAGCGTGGCATCATCCGTGATGCCAGTGTCATCCATATCGCTGGGAGTTATCGAATTTTGTTTCGCGAGCTGGGTGATTTGTTCACCGGCTCCATGCACGAGTACTACCCGAATATTCAGTGAATGTAGCACGGCAATATCCAGCAGCAAATTGGCAAAATTCACGTGCCTCACAACCACGCCATCAGCGGCAATGACGAACGTCTTTTTGCGGAATCGCGGGATATACTGTAATATGCCTCTGAGATCGGTGGGTTTCACGGGACTCTTTTGGATGGGAATAGCCTGAAAGAATATGCCATTCAACGCAATTCTGTCAGGGCATTAAGGCAACGGTCATTTTGCTCGGTAGTCCCAATAGAGATCCGAATCCACTCCGGCAATTGGTATCCGGCCATGGGGCGGATGATAATGCCCTGCTTTTTCAAATCCAAAAATGTCTGCTGGCCATTGCCTACCTTGGCCAATATGAAATTAGCGTGGGATCGTACGTATTTGATGCCCAGTGATTCAAATGCTGATTCAAAAAACTTTAGGCCTGCTTTGTTTATCTTTCTGGTCTGTTGAAGATGTTCATCATCATCAAGAGCGGCAAGGGCGGCGGCTTGTGCCATTGCGTTGAGGTTGAAGGGTTGACGGACTTTTTCGAGCGCGGCGACGAAATCCGGATGGCCGATTCCGTAGCCGACCCGCAAACCCGCCAGACCATATATTTTTGAGAAGGTTCGCATAAGCAGCAGGTTCGGCTTGGTGTTGATGAGGGGTAACATGGTTGCCGGGTCATCAAGGAACTCAAAATACGCTTCATCCATTACAAGCAAAACCTGATCCGGCAAATTTTCGATTAAGTTCATCACCTCATTCTTTGAGGCGAGAGTTCCGGTTGGATTGTTTGGATTAGCAACGAACACAATCCGAGTATCGGGCGTGATTGCTTCAAGCATCGCCGGCAGGTTGTGACCATGCTCCTTGGCCGGAACAACGATGCAACCTGCGCCGGTCAGATGTGCTACGATGGGATAAATGGCAAAGCAGTATTGCGAAACTACGATGTTCGTGTCGGGGCCAAGTAGTGCGTGGGCGACAAACTCAATGATCTCATTGGAGCCGTTGCCAAAAATAAGATTGTCCGTTTTGACCTCAAGTTTATTGGCCAATCGGTTTCGTATATAAAATGCGTTGCCATCAGGGTATAAGTGGATTTGCGATGCAGTTTCCTGCATGGCTTTGATAGCTTTGGGTGAAGGGCCGAGTGGGTTTTCGTTGGAGGCGAGCTTGATGAGTTCACCGAGAGGCAGGTCCAGTTCGCGCGCTACCTCTTCCAGCGGACGACCGGGGTGATAGACCGGTAGGTCTGCGAGTTGCGGATTGAGTTGCATGCTCAGCCCATCCAGTTACTGCGGCTGCTTTTGCCTATTTCTGTAATCTCTCCTGCGGAGTGTTTGGCGATGTAAAGTGTAACACCGATAACAGAGATGAATGTGCCCATCATCACAGCAGCTACGAACCAACTCGAAAAACCGCCGATGGATAGTGCCTCGTAAAATGATTTCATTGAATCAATTTTGAGAACATTCGGAGGCGGGTGGATGAAAATCTTGGTGATCCAGGCCGAGAGGATGATGAGGGCGATAAAGGCATAATTTCGCTTTAGACGGCGGCCGATGGATTCAAACATAGTCACCTTAAAGGCAGGTATCAGAAGATCTTCGGCGACTAGTTTGCGCCAGTTGCCTTCAAGTTTTGATTTTTGGCGCAAAATTATCGGTACAAGGAAATGGGCCTCCAACATCCTCGCTCGTGCGCGGAATGCATCGTAAAAGCGATAGCGGCGTGCCTCGATCCACAGCATTATGACCACGATAGCGAGGTTGAAAAAGAAAATCAAATGAGGCACTTCCCTAAAAGAGAAGGCGACTGTGAAAATTGTGCAGGTGGAGGTGATGGCCCATGTGGTCGTTGTGTCGAGGCGTTGGCGCCAGACCATGATCCGGCTGACTTCGCCGCGATAAAAGTGAGACATGGCTACGACGTAACCGTGTTCATCCACCTTTTCCTCTTTATCACGAAAGGCTTCCAACACTGCATCATCGTTATCCTCGAATCCAGACACGTTCCGAATCCTAGCACAAAGGGCATTTAACGGCCAGCCTCGATCTCTAGGGCAATGTGGCGTGCCAGTTCGATGAGCTCTAGATCATAGCGCAGATCGCCGAATTTAAATGCAGGGAGGCCGCTTTGTTCTTGCCCGACAAGTTCACCGGGACCTCGGAGTTTAAGATCCTCCTCAGCAACCTTGAATCCATCACGGGTTTCCTCAAGTACTCTCAAGCGACTAGTCACTTCAGGGGAATTGTCACCAGTGAGAAGAATACAATGACCATCATGTTTGTCGCGTCCGATCCTTCCACGTAGCTGGTGTAATTGTGAAAGGCCAAATTGTTCTGCATTTTGAATCAGCATAAGACTGGCATTCGGAATATCCACGCCAACTTCGACTACGGTTGTGGATAGCAGAACCTGGACGCGGTTGGATCGGAAGTTTGCCATTACACTATCTTTCTCATCTGGTTTCATGCGCCCATGCAGCACGTCGACCTTGTATGGTGTGAAAGCGTCCTTCATGCTCTGTGCTTCAGTGTTGACGGCCTTGATGCCAATAGTCGTGTCTTCATTGTCAACACGTGGAACCACTATATAGGCTTGGCGGCCTTCACTAAGTTCTTCCTTCATGAAATTTAATATTTTTGGCCACCGATCCGGGGTTCGAATATGAGTGCGTACATTGCCTCGGCCAGGTGGCAGTTCATTAATCACGGAACAATCGAGGTCGCCGTACAGTGTGAGACCCAGAGTGCGCGGGATAGGGGTGGCCGTCATCACGAGCAAGTGGGGGTAATTACCTTTACGCACAAGTCGGTCACGTTGGGAAACGCCAAACTTGTGTTGTTCGTCAATTACCACCAAGCCAATATTCTCTTGCTTGAATGATTCTTGAAATAACGCATGCGTACCAATGACAAGATTTGGTGTGTCCGTTTCAAACAACGGCTCTTCCAGTTCCTTGTGACTGCCGGTATGGAGTCGTACACGAATCCCGTAGTGATTAAGCCAATTGGTGAAGTTGCGACAATGTTGTTCAGCTAGGATTTCAGTCGGAACCATGAACAGCGCGTTGTAGCCGCTTTCCATGGCACGTAAGACAGCCAGGGCAGCGACGACGGTTTTGCCTGAGCCCACATCGCCTTGAAGCAACCGCCGCATGGGATGATTGCCGTTGAGGTCGCCTTCAATTTCCATACTAACGGCGTGTTGAGCGTCGGTGAGTTGAAAACCCAGTTGCTTGAGGAAAGGAATTGTGAATCGCCCGTCACCTTCACAAGGGAGAGCTTTGGCCTTGGACTGCATATTGATACGGCGTCGGCGAAGGGTTTGCTGAAGTAATACAAATTCATCCAAAGCGAGGCGTCGCCGCGCGGTAGTGGCTTGTTCCATCTCGTCCGGAAAATGGAGTTGTTGAATTGCCTCTCGCCGGGAAGGGAGTCCCGCAGATCTATAACCGGGCTTGGCCATATTATCCAAATCCGATTTGATCAAATTAAAAATCAGTTTTCTAAGCCAGCGTTGAGATAGGCCTTCGGTCAACGGATAAATCGGAACTATCCGGTTCACGTGGATCCTGGCATCTTCCTCATCTTTGATGATCTCCGTCTCCGGATGATCTATTACACGGGCTTTTCCTTTGGATAATTTTCCGTAGATCAACACGTCATCGCCTGTTTTAAAATAGCGCGCCATGTATCCAAGATTCCACCAGCGGCAGGATACAGTGCCGGAATCATCATCAAGAATGAATTCGAAGAGCGTTCGGTTGCCACGAAGACGTTTCGTGCCCATCACGGTGATGCGTCCGCGGGATAATAAAGACTCCTCATTCGATAGATCACAAATGGGGTGGACGTTGCGGCGATCCTCATGGCGCCGTGGACGATGCAGGAAAAGATCTCCAAGAGTGTGGCATTTTAAGCGAGCTAATTGATGAGCTCGATCGGCTCCCACTCCGGGCAGATCTGCCAGTGGCCGGTTCAGCGGGTTTGTGGGGGAAACCTCCTCAGACACGTCGGAGTTATAATCAAGTAAGCCAAACGGCCCAAGATGATTTTTTGCACTTTTACGCGAATGGGTTTGTCTTCATCCTTCTCCGTATGGCACATGAAGCGGATTCGTTGGAGAAGCTATGGAGGAATTATGCGAATGTGTTCCGTGATTTTGATAATTTGACATTGGCACGTTGGATGTCGCAGACGTTGGGTCAATTACACGGGCAATTGTGGCGTATGTCGCATCCTCTAGTGGCCGCCTATCGGCTTGCAGCGATGGTGGCGCATGATCGGCAGATTTGGAATCAGAGGATGGTGGCTATTCCGCCTGACTTTCCACCGGCCGAATGTTGCCGTGCGCCGCTGCTTCCAATGATCACACGTGATTTACTTGAGTCTGGTTTAATTTGTCTTCATTGCAATGGCTCTGCAGTAACTTTTGAACAAATTGCAGGCCAGAATGCTGCGGAGGCACTGGCAGGGTGGGCTGAGGAATATTCAAGAACGCACAATGTGGCGCACTGGCCTGAGGATCGGCGTGGGACGCATGAAAACTTTGATCAGGCTTTTGAAAATGCGGCGACTGAGAGTGAAAGACTGTTATCACATTTGGGCCAGGTTCTTGCTCCGCCTTTGGTGGAGCATTATCCATCCATCGTTTGGGAGGATCAGGATGAATGCCTTCAAGTGCGGCCTGAAGATATTATGATATGAGCGAGTCGTTTCTAAATCAACACGCGAAAAAATCTTCTGGGCCAAGGCGTTTGGCTATGGGCTGTGGGGGAATCGTGCTTTTTACCTTCGTAGCTATTATTATAGTGAACATCCTTATAAAGGATTATGTGGTTAATCGTTTAGAGAAAGAGCTGGCGAGCAAGGGCCTTAAAGTCGAAATCGATAAATTAGATTATTCGCTCATTAAAAAGGAGGTGATGGTAGAGCGCGTGACTGCAGTTCATGTGGCAGCTGATGACTTTGAAGTGTTTGGTAATATGAATTTGGATCGTGGCGTAATCAAGATTTTCAGCCTAGGTAGGGATGGCATTGCTGGTTTGGACTTGGAGGGAGCAAGAATGAAGATGGGTTCCGTCGATGAAATAAAATTCATTCCGGGGGTGTCGGTTGAAGCGAAAGGTCTAAAGGTAAATAATCCAAAGGAGTTTGGAGGAGGGGCTTTGCTTGAGTGTAATGAGGTTGCTTTTCACTTTAAAGAAAATGGTCCGGAGAATGATTTAAAAAAAGTCAGAATCGATGTTCAGCGAGTCAATATCGTGCGTAATAAAAAGGGCCTTTGGCTCACGGATTTAATGGGCGAGGCTCAAAAAGAAGTGAAGAAAATTGAGGGTTCAAAGACTGCTCCAGCAATTGATGATCTTAAAATATCAATTGCTGAGATTAGCTTTCAGGATTTGTCGGCAGGCGGGCCAGCGAAAGTAATCAAAGTAGAAAAATTGATAACTGCAAAGAATCAACAGAATCCTCGTGCATACGGATTAAGTGTGATCTTGCAACTCGCCGGGATTGTTTACGAAGCAAAGAAAAAGTCCGGTTTCTGATTAGATTTTTACCGTGAATATGTCGTCTTTGCTGACGCTCTTGGCAAAGGCCACCATGAGTTTGGCAATTTGCTCGAGGTCTTTCAAATTAACCACTTCCACGGGCGAATGCATGTAGCGATTAGGTAGACTGATGAGCGCGCTTGGGATGCCGCCACGAGTCCAAAAGATTGCATCAGTATCCGTGCCGCTCGTGGCACTTACAGTTTCGTGCTGCAATGGAATCTTTGCGGCGCTGGCCACATCCTCAACACGCCGTACAACTTCCGGATGATTGCAAACACCGTGGGTGATGGTTGGCCCTTTGCCCATTTTGATGTCCCCATGAGTATTCTTGTTGATAGTAGGATAATCTGTTGCGTGCGTGACATCTACAACCAGTGCCACGTCCGGCTTGAGTGAATAAGCGATTTGCCGTGCGCCGAACAGGCCCACTTCCTCCTGCGTGTTGGAGACCGCACAAATCTCAGCGTTCAGTTTTTTCTTGGAGTTGGCCAAAAGACGCAAGGCTTCGGCAACAGCCCAAGTTCCGATACGGTTGTCAAATGCCCGCGCCACGGCGAGATTGCCATGGAGAATTTCAAAATTTTGGTTCACCGTAATCGGATTACCAACTCGCACGCGTTTTTCAGCGGCCTTCCGGGAATCGGCACCGATGTCGATGAAGAGGTCGTGAATCTTTGGCACTTTCGGTTCGCCATCCACTTTTTGCATGTGGGGTGGGGGATTGCCGATCACCCCGAGTACTGCCCCTTTCTTCGTGTGTATTGTCACACGCTGAGCCTTGCTCACGATGGCGTCAACGCCGCCCATGCGTTTTACCCATATGTAACCATTGTCATCAATGTAATTGACTGAAAGCGCGATTTCATCAGCATGACCTGCAAGCATGATGCGTGGGCCACCACCCTTATTATGTGTGGCGACGCAATTACCATAGGCATCGTGAGATGTTTCATCAGCAAACTCCTTTACGTAATCGAGCCACACGCGTTGCCCGCGGGTTTCATAGCTGGTGGGGCTGGGGGTGTTGACGAGTTCCTTGAGGAATTCCAGTGATTCTTTGCGCATTCGTGATGGTGGTGGAGAAGAGGCATCAAGGTCAATGCTCGACGATGCAAAGGTCTTTTGCTAGGTAAACCATCAATGCGCGCTAAGCACATCAAGACCGCGAAACTCGTGGTTGTGAAACTGGGCACCGGTATCCTTTCCGATAATCAGAATTGTTTGGCGTCCTCACGAATAAAGCAGCTGACCGGGCAGGTTGTCCGCGCAAAAAAGAACGGATATGAAATCGTATTGGTCTCTTCCGGTGCTGTCGGAGCAGGTATGGAAGCGTTGGGTTATCAGAAGCGCCCGACACGGCTGCAGGAATTGCAGGCCTGTGCCGCCGTAGGCCAATCGCGGTTGATGGCTCTTTATCAGGAATTGTTTGCGGCACACGGCCTACAGGTGGCTCAGGTGCTTCTCACTCATTCGGATTTGGAGGACCATGATCGTCACCTAAACGCGCGAAACACCTTGGTGGCTTTACTTGAGCGTGGAGTGATCCCGGTAATTAATGAAAATGATGCGGTATCCTTCACGGAATTGACGGTTGGGGATAATGATAAATTATCAGCATTGGTCGCTGCACTATTATCAGCCGATCTTCTGGTGCTCCTTACTACAGCTGATGGTCTCGTGCGGAATTACGGGCAGAAGAATGCGAAATTGATTTCTACCGTGCGAAAAATTAATGCAACGACAAAGAAGTTTGCGGGAGGAACAAAGAGTGCCACGAGTATTGGCGGCATGGCTACTAAACTGGAAGCGGCAAAAATTGTGGTCCGCGCCGGGATTCCAATGGTGATCGCAAATGGCAGGGCGCGCGGAATACTCTCAAATATTTTAGCAGGCAAAAATCTCGGCACACTTTTTCTACCCGGGGCTGATCGACTTAAGTCCCGAAAACGCTGGATCGCTTTTTTTCATCACCCGAAAGGTGTGTTGGTGGTGGATGATGGGGCAAAAGCAGCGCTGCGTGAACGGGGCATGAGTTTACTGGCTCCGGGGATAGTCGAATGCACTGGGGAATTTGTAACGGGTGATGTGGTGAAGGTCTGCGATCGTAATGGAACTGAGTTTGCCCGTGGAATAACCAAATTTACATTTGATGCGATAAAAAATGGTGCGGCTAAAAAGGTGATTGTGCACCGTGACAATCTGGTGGTGTTGTAATGGCAAAGAAACAAGCGATCGATGATCTGTTGGAGGTGATGGCACGACTCCGTGCGCCAGATGGATGTCCATGGGATCGTGAACAGGATCACAAGAGCATTCGCTTGAATGCGGTGGAGGAAGTATATGAACTCTTGGATGCCATCGAGGCGGAAGATGATGCTGAGATGGAAGAGGAGTTAGGCGATGTATTGCTACAGGTTGTTTTCCACTCGCAAATGGCAAAGGAGCGTGATGCGTTTGATTTTGAAAAAGTGGCGCGTAACATTGCTGACAAGCTGGTGCGTCGTCATCCACATGTGTTCGGAAGAGCGACAGTGAAAGATGTGGCTGGAGTTTGGAACCAATGGGATGCGATCAAGCAGACGGAAAAGGCAGGGACTATCAATGAGCGAAAGTCGGCTTTTGACGGTATTCCCAGTCATTTACCGGCTTTAATGCGTGCGCATGAGACGGTGAAGAAAGCCCGTAAGCACGGATTGTTGGCCAAGGGGCGAAAGTCAAAGGCAAAGGAAGAGTTGGGCAGGCAATTGTTTAAACTTACACAACGTGCTCAGGCCAACGGCTGGCAGGCTGAGGAATTGCTACGCGCAGAGACGGACAAGCAGGAAAAAATTCTCCGGCAAAAGGAGAAGGATCGACAAAATAACAAGAACGATTAAGTTCACCGCAAAATTTATGAGTGATCCACGTTACAGCAAATTGGCAAAATTACTGGTCGAGTATTCCTGCGCTCTAAAAAAAGGAGAATCAGTTTTTATTGATGTGTCTGATATTCCGGACCAAATGACTATTGCCCTGATTCGCGCTGCTCGAAAAGTCGGAGCAATACCATTGGCAGAAACCCGTCAGTCGCGTGTGATGCGCGAGTTGGTGAAAGGAACCAGTGACGCTCATGCAAAGATGACTCGCGACGTGGAGTTATACCGGATGAAAAAAGTGCAGGCATATATTGCTATTCGGGGCACAGAAAACACCAGCGAACTCAGTGATGTGTCACCAACGGCGATGCAGGAATTTTCAAAAACAATGCGTCCTTTGCTCAATTATCGTGTTAATAAAACACGCTGGGTGGTTTTGCGCTGGCCAACGCCGAGCATGGCGCAATCGGCCAACATGAGTACCGAGGCGTTTGAGGATTTTTATTTTAATGTTTGTACCTTTGATTATCGACGAATGGCAAAGGCAATGAAGCCCTTGGCTAGACGCATGACAAAAGCCAAGGAAGTTCGCCTTGTGGGTCCGGGTACAGACTTGACGTTCAGCATCAAGGGTATGCCGGCAATTCCGTGTGCGGGGGATCGAAATATTCCGGATGGCGAAGTCTTTTCCTGCCCGACGAAGAAATCCTGCAACGGCACAATCCAATTCAACACGCCTACACTTTATGCGGGAACGAAGTTTGAGAACGTGAAGCTCGAGCTTAAAAATGGTAAGGTGATCAATGCGACGAGCAACAACACCAAGCGGTTGAATGAGATTCTCGATACGGATTCGGGGGCGCGTTACGTAGGCGAATTTTCGCTGGGAGTAAACCCATATGTAATGAACCCGATGTGCGACATTTTATTCGATGAGAAAATTGGCGGCTCGCTGCACTTCACGCCAGGTCAAGCTTATGAGGAGTGTGATAATGGCAATCGTTCGGCCGTCCACTGGGACATGGTGCTCATTCAGCGCAAGGAGTGGGGCGGAGGTGAGGTTTGGTTCGATTCTGAGTTAATTCGAAAAAATGGGCTATTTTTACCGAAAGATTTGTTGCCGCTGAATCCAAAAAATCTCAAAAAGGCCTAGTGTTTTAGGCCTAAAGATCTTCGCTGGTAAAGGCATCAGGCAAAAGTTCACTGATTCGAGTGGCTTTCGGATTTTCAGGAGCGTTGCTGTCAATGAGTAGAATTTCAGTGTCCTTGGTGTACTCGACAATTAATTGACGACAAGCTCCACAAGGTGCTGCTCCTCCGGGCGATGCAACGGCTAGAGTCTGGAAAATGTGATGGCCATCAGTCAAAGCCTTGAACAACGCAACTCGTTCTGCGCAACAGCTCAGGCCGTAACTAGCACTTTCGACATTCGCGCCACTGATGATTTCACCTTCATTGGTCAATAGTGCGGCCCCGACTTGAAATTTAGAATAAGTGGCAATGGATCGCTTGCGTGCTTCAAGGGCAGCTGTGATAAGTTGGGAATGATCAGGCATAGTTGCGTGCAAATTCGGTGATGAGTTGTGTTGCCTTTCTGGAGGCGCGCCTGCCGATTTGGAGAACCTCCTCATGGGTTAGCAGCGATTTGCTAGTTCCGGCAGCGGCGTTCGTGATGCAGGAGAGGGCCGCAACCTTCATCCCGTATTGGCGTGCAACAATTGACTCAGGCACTGTGCTCATTCCAATGGCGTCAACGCCGAGTTTTGCAAAGGCTCGGATTTCCGCAGGTGTTTCATAGCTTGGGCCGCTGACAGCGCAGTAAACGCCTTGGTGCAAATTGGTTTTTGTTTTTTGTGCAGCTGTCATCAATTGCTTTATCAAAGTTGAATCGTATGTGCTTGAAAGATCGATGAATCGTTCGAGGCCAGTTGGAATATATCCGCGCAACGGATTGTCTCCAATAAAATTGATGTGATCTTTGAAGAGCATGAAATTGCCCGGTTTGAATTTTTGGTTGATTGCACCGGCCGCATTAGTAAGAAGGAGAGTCTCAATTCCATATTCAGCTAGGACGCGAATTGGAAATGTAACCGCCTCAAGAGAATGACCTTCATAATAATGCGCCCGACCACAGAGAATGATGACTGAGGTGTCGTCAATTTTTCCAATCGCAGCTTCACCGGAATGGCCGGCTACACCTGATTTAGGGAAGCCGCTGAGTTGGGCGTAGGGAATGGTGAGCTTGTTTTTTAGAGTGTCAACCATGCTGCTAAAGCCGCTGCCAAGTACAATGGCAAGGCGCGGTCTCAATTTACTGGTGCGCCGAATGAGGGAGGAAGCAGTTTTCGGGTTGACTTTACGACTCATTTTAGGCGGATTCATTCTTCCCGGACGGCGTGGGTGCTGTCCATGTTTTATTAATCCCATGAGCGTGGAACTTAGCAACGAAGAAATTAGCCGTTATTCTCGGCACCTGATATTGCCTGAGGTAGGCATGGCGGGGCAGAAAAAACTGAAGGCAACCAGTGTGCTCTGTATTGGCACGGGTGGCTTGGGCTCGCCAATCGCAATGTATCTCGCGGCGGCCGGCATCGGCAAAATTGGCATAGTGGATTTTGATGTGGTCGATTTTTCGAATCTTCAACGACAGATCATTCATGGAACGGACGATGTCGGTCGGCCCAAGGTAGAATCAGGTAAGGAGACACTGAACGAAATTAATCCGGAAGTGGAAGTTGTGATCCATGAGACTGCAATCAAATCGGATAACGCCATGGAGATTATTCAGCCCTACGATATTGTCGTGGATGGTACTGATAATTTCCCAACGCGTTACTTAACCAATGATGCCTGTGTGCTTCTAAAGAAGCCAAATGTTTATGGTTCTATTTTTCGATTTGAGGGACAGGCGAGTGTATTTGCACCAGTGTTGGGAGGGCCGTGCTACCGTTGTCTTTATCCTGAGCCGCCCCCTCCGGGTATGGTTCCAAGTTGTGCGGAAGGCGGTGTGCTAGGCGTTTTGCCAGGAATTATTGGCTGTATCCAGGCAACGGAGATTTTGAAGATTGCGTTGGGTAAAGGCTCTTCTCTGGTAAATCGCCTGTTGTTGTACAATGCCTTGGATATGAGCTTCCGTGAGTTGAAACTCCGGCGTGACCCAAGTTGTCCCGTTTGCGGCGATAATCCCACTATAACGGAGTTGATTGATTATGAGGAGTTTTGCGGTATTGGTCTTGAGCCTGAAGATCTTGAAGCGCATCCGGACGAGGTTTCCGTTTACGATATGAAAAAGGCGATGGATGATGCTAATAGTGGTATCGCAATTCTAGATGTGCGGGAACATGATGAAGTGGAGATTGCCAGAATTGAAGGGGTGCCAGTCATTCCATTAAGCGAACTGGCGCAACGATTCGTGGAATTGGATCCCAATCAGACGGTCTATATCCACTGCAAAATGGGCGGGCGATCCTTGAAGGCGGTGGAGCTTTTGAGGCAGCAGGGATTTAAATATTGCAAGAGCGTGGTCGGCGGGATCAATGCATGGAGTGATGAAATTGATTCAGGTATTCCGCGTTATTGATGTTACGTGAGGGTTTAGGTGAAGAATTTTCCTTTCGCTCACACTGAATCTCAAGCACCCTAAAGCTATGGGCACCCGACGACAAGCGCGTGAACGTGCGGTTCAATTTCTATTTCAGTTTGACTTGAATGCTAATGAGGATTTGGATCTCATGTTAGAGCATTTCTGGTTCCATCAACGCCCTGAAGTGATTGAATTGCTTGAAGGGAAAAGTTCCTGGGGGGAGCAAAAAGAAATGCCACCTCCGACAGCGGGGGATTTAACCATCCAACAATTCGCAGAACCACTTGTGCGCGGTGTTGTTCAGAATCGCGATTCCATCGACCGAACACTTGCCAGCCATGCCACGAATTGGGATTTGCATCGGATGGCGGGTGTTGATCGCAATATTCTGCGGCTTGCTGTTTACGAAATGCTGCACCGTGAGGATATCCCTCCGGTGGTGAGCATTAATGAGGCCGTCGATATAGCTAAGAAGTTTTCTACTGACGATAGCGGTAAATTCGTAAATGGCATCTTGGATAAAGTTATATCCCAGCTCGATCGACCGGCACGTACCGCCACGGAAGCAGGCTGATGTACGCTGATCTTCATCTTCACACAAATTATTCCGACGGGACATTTACTCCAGAAGAATTAGCTGAACACGGTCAGCGCGTGGGGTTAAAAGCTATGGCCCTCACGGATCACGATACGGTGGATGGCTGCACTAGGATGGCTGTCGCATGTAGTGAACGTGATATCGAGTTTGTGGCAGGATGTGAATTTACAGTTGGACACGATGGCAACGAACTCCACCTGCTTGGTTATTTCCTTGATCTTGAAAATGGTCGCTTGCGTGGAGAATTAGCAAAGTACCAAAAAGTCCGGAGGAACCGAATTCATGAAATGGTTGTAAAACTGAATGAGTTGGGTGTCAAAATCACCAGCGACGATGTGATGAAAATAGCCAATTGTGATGCACCAGGCCGTCCGCACATCGGTCGTGCCTTGATGGCCATGGGGCATTGCCGTTCATTAGATGAAGCATTCCGAAAATGGTTGAAGAAAGGAAAGCCGGCCTGGGTGCCCAAAGCAAAATTAACGGCTGCCGAAGCCATTGAGTTGATTCACGAGGCCTGTGGACTGGCCGTGATCGCTCATCCCGGTTTGTACCACCGAGATGAGGTGATCCCTCCGTTGGTTGAGGCTGGCCTCGATGGGATAGAGTGTTTTTACACACGTCACTCAACCTCAATGACTGAGCATTATCTTATGCTTGCAGAAAAATATGATCTACTCGTAACAGGCGGGTCTGATTGCCACGGGAAGAACAAAGGTCGCCCATTGATTGGAAGTGTCAAATTGCCCTACGGTTTTGTGGCAAAGATGAAGACTGCAATTGTTGCTTGAAATGGGATTGTTTGAAAAATTCAAGGTTGGGCTTCGGCGAACTAAAGAGGAGCTTTCCCATAAAATCAATCGCATCGTCACGGGCTCGCCGGCTCTTGATGATAATGCGCTCGAAGAAATCGAGTATGCATTGATTAGCGCTGATTTAGGTATGCCCATGACCCGGCGAATTGTTGAGGCGGTGAAGATTGTTTACGAGACGCAGGGTCATCAGGGGCTTGATGTGATGGCGGTTGGGCGTGCGGAAATTACGGCCGCATTCAATGGGGCAAACAACGGGTTAAAAAAATGTGATGGCCTTACGGTTGTTTCTCTTGTTGGCGTCAACGGGACGGGGAAAACCACGACCTCAGCGAAGTTGGCGCATCGGGTGATGTCGGAGGGTAGGAGTGCTGTAATTGCGGCCTGCGACACTTTTCGGGCGGCGGCAGTTGAGCAGATCAAAGAATGGGGCGATCGTCTTGAGGTGCCGGTGGTGGCGGGGAGTTATGGAGCAGATCCAGCTGCTGTGGGCCATGATGCGATTAGCGCGGCTCAAGCGTGTTCGGCGGATTATCTTTTTATCGATACTGCGGGCCGCCTGCATACGAAAAGCAATCTCATGCAGGAGTTGAGGAAACTTCATCGTGTCATTGGAGGCAAATTAGAAGGTGCCCCTCACGAGGTGTTACTGGTTGTAGATGCCACCACGGGAATGAATGCCCTGAAACAGGCGCAGGAATTTCACAAAGCTGTTCCGCTCACCGGCCTGATCGTTACAAAGCTGGATGGGACAAGCAAAGGAGGCATGGTGGTGGCCATTCATAATGAGCTTCAATTACCCGTTAAATTTATCGGCGTAGGTGAGCAACCTGATGATTTGCAACCGTTTGATGTCAAGAAATTTTCCGAGGCTTTGTTTGCTGAATAGAGAGACAGCATGAATGGGACCGATGAAAAACATATGCACGCGGCGCTTGAACTTGCACGAAAGGGATATGGTCGCACATCGCCCAACCCAATGGTTGGGGCGCTTTTGGTGAAAGGGCGTGCGGTAATCGGAGAGGGATGGCATCGTAAAGCCGGCAGTGCGCATGCGGAAATTGAAGCTTTAAATGATGCGCGACGTAATGATTGTAATATCAAGAACGCAACACTCTATGTGACATTGGAGCCATGTAGCACTTCAGGTCGTACACCGCCTTGCACGCAGAGTATTATTGAATCCGGGCTGAAGCGTATCGTGATTGGCGCCACTGATCCGAATCCTAAGCATTCTGGAAAAGCATATCGACTGTTGCGCAAGGCTGGGGTTGATGTCCAAAAAAATGTTCTTGAAAGGGAAGCGACGGATTTGAATGCGGCTTTTAATCACTGGATAACGCGCCGCACTCCATTCGTGACCGTGAAAGCGGCGATGACGATTGACGGAAAAATTGCGAAGGAAAACGGCGAGTCCAAATGGATCACAAGTGAGGCTGCGCGCCGCAAAGGTAGGCGCCTCCGGAACGGGTCGGACGCCATTTTGGTGGGCATTGAAACTATACTGGCCGATAATCCGAGCCTCACAACAACGGGCGGTCGACGAATCGCCCAGTTACGTCGTGTGGTTTTAGATTCACATGCGCGCACGCCATTGGATGCGAAGATAATACGAGATGGTGCGGCCAACTCCACCACGGTTGTTGTGTTAAAGGGTGCGTGTCGCCGGAGTGTTGTTGAGTTGCGTAAGCGAGTAATAGTTGTTGTGGCACCGGAACGGGATGGTAGAATTGATTTGAAGTGGTTGCTGAAACGCTTGGGCAAGGAAAATGTCTCGAATTTGTTAGTGGAAGGGGGAGGGGAAGTAAATGCAGCTTTCCTCAACAACCGGCTGGCGCAGCGGGTGGTGTTCTTTTATGCACCAAAAATTTTAGGTGGAAGTCGCTCGCGATCAGCAGTCGGAGGTAATGTTATGATAAATCCAAAGAAAGGCTTGAGACTTTCTGCTGTGGACTGGTGCCGCGTCGGCACTGATTTATTGTTGACCGCGCGGATTGAGAACGATTGAGTTCGTACGATGTTCACTGGAATCATTGAGGAAACCGGCAAGGTTAATTCCATTCAACCGCGTGGGGAATCTTTCCGGTTCACCCTGACAATTCGTAAGACGGGTAAGGGGTTGAAGGTTGGAGACAGTCTAGCTGTCAATGGATGTTGTCTCACGGTGGCGGAGATCTCCTCTAGGGGACGCGCCAAGCTTGTGCAGTTTGATCTCCTGAGCGAAACTTGGGATCTCACAAACTTTCAATTCTGTCGGGCAGGGTCGTTGGTAAACTTGGAACGCAGCCTTGAAGCAGGCGGGAGATTGAGCGGGCACTTTGTCAACGGCCATATTGATGGCATGGGAAAAATCATTGCCTGGGAACATGTCGGCGATGATCGGCAGCTTCAAATTGCCGCCCCCGAAGATGTGATGCGATACGTCATTCACAAGGGTTCAATCGCGTTAGATGGCATTAGCCTTACAGTGGCGGAAGTTAAAAAAGATAATTTTTCCGTTTGGATCATCCCGCACACTTTTGATGTGACCACGCTGAATGAGCGCGCAGTAGGCGACGCTGTAAATCTTGAGGCGGATATGCTTGGTAAATATATCGAGCGATTTGCCGTGAACTAATCAGGCCGAGCGCCGGTGCTTTTGCGGATGACAAGATCTGCGGGCAACCGCTTGAAGCTGGCATTTTCGCCGGCTAGAAGTTTTTCCATTGATTCTATTGCAGCTACGCCACGACGATATTTTGGCTGGCTAATTGTGGTGAGCGGCACTCGGAAATGTTCGGCGGTCAAAGTGTTGCCAAAACCGACCACAGATATATTGTCAGGTATCATCACGCCTTGATCGAGTAAAGTGCTCGCGGCTCCGATGGCAACAAGATCGTTGGCGGCGACTACGGCGGTTGCTCCAGAATCCTCATCGATCATTTGCAACGCGGCGATTGCGCCTTCCTCAATCGTTGAGCCAGCCTGAAATATTAGATTCTCATCCGTATCAATGCACCGTTCGCGTAATGCCCGCCTGTATCCTTCGTATCGTTCTTGCGCCCAAGGGGCAAAAGTTGGACCTGTCAGGCAGGAAATTCTGTGATGACCAAGGTCTAGAAGGTGTTCGGTCGCTTTTTGAGATGCGGCGATGTCGTCCGTTTCAACATTAGGAAAATCGCTGCAAAACAACGCCCGATGGCCAAGGATAACAGTGGGCGTGTTTCGCTCCTTGAGTTCTTCGTAAATGGTAGTGACAGGATCAGGGCGATAAACGGGGCGGATGAATAATCCATCAACTTGCCGGGCAAGCAGGCGACGTATGCAAGTTTCTTCGCGGTTTGGATTGTTAAGTGTTTGCGCCACAAAAATTTCGTAACCCAACTCATGCGCCCTTTCTTCAATAGCCATAAAGGTGCGCGTGTAAACTGGATTTGACAGTGAGGAAATGATTAGGCCAAACTGTTTTGTTATCTTCGAGCGCAGGCCGCGGGCAGAGTTATTTGGAACATATCCGGCGCGATCAGCAATGCCCTTGATCCGAGCCTTGGTGATTTTTGAAATATCCGGTTCATCTCTCAGGGCTTTTGACACTGTCATCACAGAAACACCCGCATGCTCGGCTATATCTTTTAGTCGAATCATGCGTGT
Source organism: Limisphaerales bacterium (assembly GCA_965659445.1). Lineage (GTDB taxonomy): Bacteria > Verrucomicrobiota > Verrucomicrobiia > Limisphaerales > UBA1100 > UBA1100. The sequence goes on from CBFHWX010000010.1 coordinate 37,909, forward strand.
GAGCCGGTCCAGTTTAATTTTTGACGAAGCGTTTCAAAAAATGAATTGCCTTCGAGCCGCACTAGTTTGGCTTTTTTGCGACTTCGGCGAATCTTGATTATGTCATGCTCCAGCAATTCGACCATCACTTGGCCGTCCGCCGACAGGTAAGATTCGCCGCGATGTTTGAGTAGGGTCACTTTAATTGTGGAAGCAAAACTCACGATCAATGGCCGGTTTGATAGGGCTTGTGGGCAAATTGGATTCAGCGTGAGAACCTCGGCTCGTGGTGTCACTACCGCGCCGCCAGCCGACAGTGAATAGGCCGTTGAGCCCGCGGGTGTGGCAATGATTAACCCATCACATCGATAAATTGTGAGGGGTTCGTTATCAACCGTGACCGCCAGTTCAATTAGTCGCGGGCTTGCTCCTCGGCTGATAAGAATATCGTTCAAGGCCATTGCCTTGTATGATTTTCCTTTCGACAAACCAGATGCCTCGATCAACGGAAGCGGGTCTATAATGTAATTATTCGCCCAAAGAGTTTCGAGTGACTCACTGATATTTTCAATTGATGCGGACGTCAGAAAACCCAGCCGACCAGCGTTAACTCCAAGTAAAGGCGTGTCGCTTCCGGCAGTTTCGCGGGCTACACGCAACACAGTGCCATCACCACCAATCACGATGAGCAGATCGCTCGCTTGGGCTAACTCAAGAGCGTCAGGGAATACAGTGCCCTTTATCCTAGAGTTTCCAATAACCGATCGATCGAGGAAGACTTTTCTCCCGGACTCGGTAATTAGTCTTACTGCCTTGCGAACAATCCCGGATTTGACGATTTGATCCGGGTTGCCGATCAGGCCGACGGACTGGATGGGGTTATTGTTTTTCAATCCACGCTAAAAATTCAATGTTACCCTTCGGGCCTTGGAGAGGCGATTCCATATTGCCTCTCCATTCCAGCCCTTCAAAATCATGAACAAACTTTTTTAGTTCGCTAATCACCCGCTCGTGAATGACTGGATCCTTTATCACTCCTGCCCCGCGGTCTACTTCTGACTTGCCAGCTTCAAACTGGGGCTTGATTAATGCCGAAATTGTACCGCCAGCGCGCAATAAAGAAAAGGCGGCAGGGATGATTTTACGTAGAGAAATAAACGAACAATCGATGGTGACGATATCTGCGGCAACGAAATGCTTCGGCAGGTCGGCTGGTTTTAAGTATCGTGCGTTAGTTTTTTCCATGACCACCACACGATGATCTCGCCGTAAATGCCAGGCGAGTTGACCCTTTCCTACGTCTATAGCGTACACGAGTTTTGCGCCATTCTGCAGGAGACAGTCAGTAAAGCCACCAGTCGATGCGCCGAGATCGACGGCGATTGCGCCTTGCGTGTTGATCGGGAATTCTGTCAGGGCTTTCTCAAGCTTGAACCCACCTCGGCTAACGTATCTCTCCGGTTCCTGTATCTTGATTGCGTCTTCGGGAACTATCGAATCACTGGGTTTGCGAGCGCGTTGCCCATTTACATCCACCTTGCCAGCCATGATCAGGCGTTTGGCTTGCTCGCGGCTTTCTGTCAATCCATTATCAAACAGGGCCTGATCGAGGCGTTTGCGTGTTGATGTGGTAGGCGACATAACGTCAGGATGAGTCGACGCATTTGTAGCCGAACCAAGCCGCTGTCGCAAGCCATGAACAAGTTAGCCCAATTGATTCACGAGGAAATCCGGTGCAATGGGGTGATTTCTTTTGAGCGGTTTATGGAGCGTGCGCAATCTGAGCCGAAGTTGGGATACTATGAAACTCAACGTGACGTGGGTAAGAATGGTGATTTTTTCACCAGTGTCAGTGTTGGAGCTTTATTTGGTGAATTATTGGCTTTTCAGTTTGCTCAATGGTTAGAATCCATCGGCGGATCGGTTCAATTGATCGAGGCAGGCGCGCATGACGGGCAATTATCTTGCGACGTTTTAAATGCATTGGAAAAGTGGCACCCAAATACTTATAGGAATGTCTCGGTGATTATTGTTGAGCCATCGAAACAACATCAACAATGGCAGGCAGAAGTATTGAAGCAGCATAATGGGAAGGTTAAGTGGCACTGTGAAATTCCTAAGGAATTGCGTGGCATCTTCTTTTGTAACGAGTTGCTCGATGCCTTTCCTGTTCAACGATTGGGTTGGGATGCTGATGAAAAAACATGGTTTGAATGGGGGGTTGCGATACAGGGAGAACGTTTTGTTTGGCGGCGAATGGTGAATTTGTCGATTCAGTTTGGCTTTGAAGAGGGCCTTCCAGATGGATATGTGACCGTTCGATCAACCCGCAGGGAAGCTTTTTGGATGGAGGTTGGCAATGCTTTGAGTCAGGGACGGATCATGGCTTTTGATTATGGCCTGGAATCGGATGCGTTTTTTGTTCCCCCGCGAAAGGATGGAACCTTGCGCGCATATTATCGCCATAAAGTTGCTGATGATCTATTTGGTCATGTGGGAGAGCAGGATCTCACATCATCGGTCGATTTTACGGCTATTCGTAATGCGGGCGAATCTGCTGGCTTGAAAAGTGAGCCGATGCGTACGCAGGAACAGTTTCTGATGGATATTTTTGAGAAGACGCTGATACAACCAGATCGATTTCCCGAGTGGACGGCGAAACGCAGAAGGCAATTCCAGACGCTCATTCATCCAGAGCATCTTGGGCGTCAGTTTCAGGTATTGCAGCAGGTGAAAGACTAGAGGCCCTTAACGTGCCAGCCCTTCCTATACTCCTTTCTAACGTAGCCTGTGGCATCTTCGCTGTTGGAAAAAGCAAGTTTGTTGGCGTCCCATTTCAACGTCTTTTTCGGGAAACGCGTAGCTATACCGCCGAGCAAGATAGCTTCAGTCATTGGTCCAGAGTAGTCAAAATTTGCTGAAGTTTTTCCATCTCCACGTGATGCGTTAATAAAAGACTCCCAGTGGTTGACGCCTGTAATCTCTGGCCGTTTGAAGTCCTTATATTTGTCTTCTGGCAAAAGAATGGCTTTGCCGACATGGGGGATAATCATGTGTCCCTTCGTGCCGAAAAGAACGGATCCTTGCCCGGGTAAGCCTCGGCCAATCCTTTTTTGTACATCAGCATCTGGGCGTTGATCGCCGTCGTACCAGGTCACGTTAATTGTTTTGCCTTCAGTGTATTTGGTGCCGGGAAAGATGTAGTGGATCTTGGCGTTAATATTCCAGCTGTGTGAGTGGGCGACTGGAGCCGGTCCTTCGCTGCGCACGCTGAGTGGAGCGGTGAGTCCGACCGCTCCATACATGGGATCATAGATGTGGCAGCCCATATCACCAAAGGTGCCGGTGCCATAGTCGAGCCGCTTACGCCAATTGCCAGGATGATAATAGCCGTTAATGTAGTCATTCTTGGGGGCCACTCCACACCATGCGTCCCAGTTCATTCCTGCAGGCACTTTATCCTTTTTGTCTGGGCGGGGGCTGGTGTCACCCCATTTTTTGCTGCTCCAAGTGTGCACTTCGGTGACTTTACCAATTGCTCCTTGATGTACGAGTTCGACAGCCTCCCTGTAAACTTGGCTTGAATGGACTTGGATTCCCATTTGGGTGGTCAGGTTATTTGCTGAAGCATATTCTCTCAGTTTACGACTTTCAAAGACATCGTGTGTTAATGGCTTTTGGACGTATACGTGTTTACCAAGTTGCATGGCACTCATGGCGATGGGGCCGTGCATATGATCCGGGGTAGAAACATTGGCGGTGTCGAAATTTTTTGCTTCCTTATCAAGTAATTCGCGCCAGTCAGTGTAGCGCTTGGCTTTGGGGAATTTGTTGGCAAATCGATTTTGCCTAGCCGGGTCAATCTCAGCGCAGGCGATCATTTCGACATTGGAAACGCCCGAAATCGCATTGAGATCGGCAAAGGCCATACCGTTAGCTCCAAAGCTAACATGGCGCACTGCTGAATTCGGGGACTTGGCCCATGAGCGAGTGGCGACGTAAGGAAAAGCAAGAGCGGCGGTGCTGAGGAATTTGCGTCGAGAAAATGAAAGTGATGTCATGCCGCGAGTTTGGCAAGATTGTGCGCGTTTGCAATCACATTTGGCTTCCCATAACCTGTTCGCATATGACGGAACAGCCTAATATCATTTTCATTATCACCGACCAGCAGCGTTACGATACAATTAACGCGCTGGGATTTCCGTTTGTCGACACTCCAAATCTTGACCGACTTGTTCGCGAGGGTGTTTCATTTTCCAATTGCCATGTGACGGCACCGTCGTGTGCCAGCTCTCGGGCCAGTCTTTTCACCGGTTACTTTCCCCATACGACCGGCATTTTGAAGAACGCCGACGCTTGGAAAAAAAGTTGGGTCAGCAATCTTGCTGATGTTGGGTACCATTGCGTGAATGTTGGGAAAATGCACACGTGGCCGTACGACGCGCCTTGTGGATTTCATGAGCGGTACGTGGTTGAAAATAAGGATCGCTATCTGGAGGGTCGCTATTTTTTTGACGAATGGGATAAGGCCCTCGCCGCACGCGGTCTTGTGAAACAGCAGCGTGAATTGTATCGGGAGCGTGAGGACTATCAGGATTCGCTAGGAGCCTTCACTTGGGATTTGCCGGAGGAAACACATTCGGATTTTTTTGTGGGTGATTTTGCAAAATGGTGGCTATCGACCAAGCCGATTGATAAGCCGCTCTTTATGCAGATCGGTTTCCCGGGCCCACATCCGCCATACGATCCTGTACCCCGCCATTTGGATACTTATAAAGATCGTGAGTTGGTATTACAGCCAGTCACGGAAGATGACCTCGAAAGTCAACCGCCCCCTTTCAAGGTGATGCGTCAGCACAACGTGGAAGTGGATCACGATTCAGTTGTGCATCAGATAGATCCTACGGAGGAACAACGCATGCACCAAAGGCGACATTATCTCGCAAACGTAACGATGATCGACGAGAAGGTTGGGGAACTGCTGGAGCTATTGAATGAGCGGGGCTATCTTGAGAATTCCATTGTCATTTTTACAAGCGATCATGGCGATTGTCTTACGGATCATGGGCACAGCCAAAAATGGACGATGTACGACCAAATCATGCGTGTACCGATGCTGGTATGGGCGCCTGAGCGATTCACCGGTGGTCGTAACGCTGACGGACTCATGCAAAATATGGATATTGGTATGACGATACTTGAATTGGCTGGTGCGACCATTCCGAAAACCATGGAGGCCGAGAGTGTGTTGGCTGCGTTGAGGGGTGAGGAATGGAGCGGTAGAGAGTATCTCTATGCCGAGCAGACGAAAGACGGTATTTATACCGAGGGTCCGTTCATGACGATGGTTCGAAATCAAAACTGGAAACTTGTACATTTTCTTGATGCACCGTTCGGGCAGCTCTTTGATCTTCAAAATGATCCTGATGAAATGAAAAACCTTTGGGGCGATCCGACTGGCAGTAAGGAAAAGGCGGAGTTGCTGGCTGAATTGAGAGAATGGCACATTCGCAGCCAAGTGCATACTGCCGCTTGGTCGGAGGATTGGCGGTGATCAAGAAGACAGAGGGCGTTCGCGATTCACCGCGTACGCTTGGGGGCATTATGCGCATGCTTGGCCCTGGGATTATCATGGCCGGAGGGATAGTTGGGTCAGGCG
>CBFHWX010000011.1:0-4845 GCA_965659445.1 Limisphaerales bacterium
GTCATCAGAAGATTTGGTTTCATCCCGAGCAAGCATCGCCAGCTCGCCCATACGACGGAAGGCCTTATCGACCGTTTTCATAAAACCGTCCTGGGTCTGGGTGAATGAAACGGCGTTGATGACATTGGAGAGCGCCGAATCAAGGCGCTTGATCTGCGCCCTCAATCGTGAGCTCACCGCCAGGCCGGCAGCGTCATCTGATGGATTAACAATGCGTGAGCCCGAACTGAGCCGGCTGAGTGATTTGGCCAGGTTAGTCTGGCTTACATTCAAGTTGTTGGCCGTCCTTTGGGCTTCAACATTAGTATTAATAACCATGATTCGTTCCTTCTATTGGTTTATGGGTTAAAAATCTTCTCTAACCTTAGTTGTGCACCAGTTGTTTTACTTTTCTCTTCGCCGATCCGGCAGCTGCTCGGTTGTTTGCCTTGATTTCCTCATAAATTTCCTTCCGTAGCACTGGAATGGTCACTGGGGCATCAATTCCGATTCGGACATTGTCATTGTCCACTCGCAATACGCTCACCGTTACATTCCCATCGATAACAATGCTCTCGTTTGTTTTTCTTGATAGAACCAGCATGGGATATTCTTCCTTTCACGGCACGAGGCCTCATCAATTGCCCATCGGATGGGCGAGCGAGAGGTCGGCTGCGTTACGTGGCACGATCTGACGGGCGGCTTTTGTGTTTGTGTTGTACACAATTGGACCCTTCAGATTGACGGTCACAGTTTCATCCACATGATAGGTGGCGATATTAAGCACCACGGCATCATTGGGGTTCTCCAGCCCTAGGAGGGCCACATCTTCATCGGCCAAATCGATGCTGTAGTTTTCCACCACGTAGCTGGGGGGGATGACGAGAAAGCTCTGGTCGGCATCCATGCCCTTCAGCCACTGGTACGGGGACAACTCGGGATCGGTGATCAACTCAAATTGCTTGTTCAACTCGAACCCCAGAAGACCAGAAGCGAAGTACAACTCGGCTCCCTTTTCCACGGCTTTGGCTTCCGTGAGGGTACCGGTCTCTGTACGTTTATTTTCAATTGTCAACATAGCGACTATCGTTCACCAATGAACAAAGCAGGGCTCATGCCAATTGTGAATAATCCTGTGGAAATGGCTTGAAATTACTTTTCAGCCAAAAAGGTGTGTTTTAAGACCAAAATGCCAATCTAAAAACGATTGTATTTCAAATAACTCAGTTGAATTTGGAGAATAAGGAAGAAAGTGCCAGACCCTTATTTTCCGTCACTGGCATTTACCCTGAGAGTGGTTTCGCCAATTCCGATGAGATCGCCTTCCTGGAGCTGTTGGCGAGCAGTGATGCGGATGCCATTGACGGTGGTGCCATAGCGACTGCCCAAATCCTCAATCCAACAGAGCTCATCCGCCAGCCAAATCTTGGCGTGAACGCGACTCACGGTAGTGTCTGGGCTCAGGTCAATGCCAATCTCCGACTGGGAGCTGGGTCGGCCTACCACCACCACCGCCTCGGAAAGCGATTTGATGCGCCATTTGCCCTGATATTGGTAGCTGACCTGCATTTAACGGAGCCGTTTATTTCGCAAAAACATTGGCAAGTAGGCAATCCTTAAATAGAACCTTTCCCATGAATCCCGGCACTCCAGAAACACCTGCACCGCAGTCAGTGGCGCCCGCAGCACCCGCATTGATTCCTGGTCAACTGGTGGGTGCAGGTCGTTTCACTCTATTGTGGATGCTGGCTGCCGGCGGTAGTTGTGTGGTTTGGCTGGCACGTGATGAACGCTTGGGTGGCACCGTGGCACTCAAGTTTCTGCAGCAACAATTGGCACAGGATCCGCATATGCAGCAAGAGCTGCGGCAGGAAGCTGTCCAAAACCACCGCCTCACCCACCAGAATATCGTGAAGCTCTATGATATTTTTGAATCCCAGCGCGAATCGTCATTTCTAGTGATGGAATACGTGGAAGGCGCAAGCCTACACACAATGCGAATGGATCGGGTGCATGCCGTATTCTCATGGACCGATCTCAAACCTGTGGTTCTACAACTCTGTAGCGCGTTGGACCACGCCCATACTGAGCAGCTTATCCATCGTGACTTAAAGCCGGCCAATATCATGATCGACACCAAGGGCCGTGTAAAACTCGCGGACTTGGGAATCTCTGCCACACTCAATGATGGCTATACTGAGTTGCTCGGGCTGCGTGATAATCGTGGTACAATGACCTTTATGAGTCCACAACAGATGGAAGGGGAGCCCCCGCAAGTGAGTGATGATATATATGCGCTGGGAGCCACACTCTACGAGTTGATGTGTGGCGTGCCGCCTTTTCATGTCGGGGATATTTCGCATCAACTGCAGGCTGTTCCGCCGCAACCCATTGAAGCGCGATTGCGCGAAAAAAGTATCGAATGTGACGTGCCGCCGAACATTGCACAGATGATTATGAATTGCCTGGATAAAGACCCAGCGATTCGGCCTGAATCCATCCGCGCCATCGCGCAAACGATTGATGCCAACGCGGCCGCCCAGCCGCTGTTCATTACGCCTCCACCTCCACGAACCGGTCGGCCCACTGGTATTCAGACCACCCCGTTATCCCGCCGCCGGTTTTCCGTTGAGTTCTACATTGTCATGGCGGTCTTGGCAGTGATGCTCATTATCGCCGCCTTCACGCTATTTCTGGTTCTACGAAAGTGATCACGAGAAAAAATCAACCGGCCGAGTGCAGAAGGTGCTACCCGGCCGGTTGTTTTTGCTTCCCCCAACTGAAAAACCATGAAAATCGGGGGGGCTTGTTCCCTATGGAGAAAAATCTATCGCAATAATTCGAGCGCCGTGCGCGGTAGGTTGTTGGCCTCGCGAAGCATCTGGGTGCCGGCCTGTACCAGAATCTGCTTGCTGGCAAACTCGGTGGTTTCCTCAGCGATATCCACATCGGTAATGCGGCTGCGGGCCTGACTGAGGTTTTGTTTGCTCGTGGTGAGCTGTTGGCTTGTAAAATCAATTCGGGATTGAATGGCACCCAATGAGGCACGGTCCAAGTGCAATCGATCCAGCGCATCCATAATTTTTGTGAGTGCATCCCTGGCGGCGACTACTGAGGTGATCTTGACTCCACCTTCGTCCGTAGCGAATGCAGATAAATTCTGTTGTGAAGTTACCGTGGTGCCGGACCCATAAGATGTGGCCGCCGGATCTTCGCCAGATGTCGGATCTATCGTGACAAAGTGTCCCTTGCCCACTGCACTTCGGTGTTGATTCTCCAGATCCCCATTGCCGACCGGCTCACCGGATACAAAACTGCCTGAAGCGTAAACAACGTGGGATGGGGTAGCACCACCGGCACTGAATACGCCATTGCCATCAGTTGCGAGATTCACAGTGGTAAAGTCGCCAGCGTTGAATGCAGTTGAATTTCCAGCAGGTGGAGCACTTGTGAAAACTGTTCCGTCATTCCTCACGAAAGTCCCGGCATTGTATTTTATTGATCCATCAGCGGGGTCAGTTGTAGACCAAGTATCTGTTGAGACTTTGTACCACAAATCTGAATCAAGCTTATGTGCAGTCCCGGTCAGTTTAGTGGCTACGGTGTCTAAAACATAGCCGCTCTTAGAGGTCGCCCAAGCTGGGGAGGTTAGTTTCCATTCTTGTTGCTTGAGGGCGCTTGTATAAACCGAGGCACCCAAATCCACTCCACCTACCGGAAATGTTCCGCCATGGGCATCAATAGTGATATCCACATAGGAGCCGTCAAAAAGTTTGACTCCATTAAAATCCTTATCAAAGGTTGAGCGCACATAGCTCATCAGCTGTTGAAATTCCTCATTGTATAACGCGAGGTCATCACCTTGTTTGGTGTTATCCTGCGCCATCATCGCCAACTCCGTCATGCGGGTGAGTGCGTTGTCTATGTTACTAAGATACCCATCCTGAGTTTGGGTGAGGCTCATGGCATTGCCCAAGTTGTTGAGCACCGAGTCGAGCCGGCGAAGCTGGGAATCCAGCCGGGAGCTGACAGCCAAGCCGGCTGCATCATCCGATGCGGTTACAATCTTGGAGCCGGAACTGAGTCGGGAGAGCGACTTGGCCATCTGTTTCTGGCTGACCATTAAGTTAGTCGCAGTCCTTTGCGCTTCTATGTTGGTATTTATAACCATATGTCCGTCCTTCTGCTTTTTTAGAAACTTATCTGGTTCCATGGAAGCAACCTGCATGCCAACTTTTGTGAATAAGGTTAAAACCTTTGAATAACTAAATATAAATATATTTTGGTTGAATTAGTTATTTAAAATCCAAACTTTTTATAAAATATATCATTAAGTCGATTTTTTAATGAAATCTGACAGGCAATCATTGCCGAGTAAGGCTTGGCAATACGAGGAGATGAACCAGGAAAAAATGCCTAGCTGATAAGGTTCAGGACGTTGGAATGCTGTAAATTCGTCTTTTTGAGGGCGAAAAGGCTATTTTGGGTCAAAATCTGTTCAAGGGCTAGATTTGTGACCTCATCTGCCACATCGGTATCCTGAATCTGTCTCATGGAATCGCTAAGATTGGTGCGGATGCTGCCAATCTGCTCGCCGGCCATTACGAGTGCATTGAGCGTGCTGCCGAGACTGGCGCGGCCGATGGTCGTTTGCTCGCTGGCCTGAAGCACGGCTTCCATAGTTGCTTTCGCGTTGGCGGGGGTGTTCAAATTTGTCGCGTTGGCCGTTACGGTGTTTATTTCGTCGGTAAACAAATCTATTCCCTTAGCTTCAATCGGGTGGTTTTCAGGTGTTATGGCAACACTGAGGCTCTTGCCGTCAAAAAGATTAACACCGTGATATTGTGCCGTGCGTGCGTCATTGAA